>CAYOIB010000001.1:0-42745 GCA_964403935.1 uncultured Puniceicoccaceae bacterium
CTTCACCGGGTACGGCACGTGCCCCCAAATGTGGGTCATCAGGCCCATGCGGTTGTAGTGGAAGAAGGTCGCGCGGTCCTGCACGTCGGTCTGTTTCTTCAAAAGCCCCCGCGCATTGTACTCGAAGCGGCTCTCGATGAACCGCGGGGCGGAGGTCAGCGGCTGACTGTGATTCTGCCGCTCGATGCGCTCCACCCGAAGGAGTTCTGTCGTCCCCGTATCATAGATGTGCTCGTAGGCGACGGGAAACTCGGAAGCCTCGCTCACGCTCAGGCGGCCATGCCCGTCATAGTGGTAACGCTTCCACGCCCCCGTGGGGGATGTCTCCTGCACCACGCGCCCGTTGATCATGATAATCTCGGAATAGTTATCGTAGTGAGGCGACCAACTGCGGACGGTGATCCGGGCCGCATCCCGGTCGAGCCAGGATTTGCGCACCGAGACATTGCCGCTGGGATCTTCGGTCTCTGTTACATCGATGAGCGTCCCCAGGCCAGCCTCATGCGTCCCCAGTCCGCTCAGGCGGATTCGCTCGCTCCCGACAAAGGTGCCATTCAACAAGGACGAACCCGTGGGGACAGCATGGTCGAGCGCGTAATGGAAGTTCTTGACGGATTTCCATACCACCGAGGCAGGATCGACTTCGTAAGCGGTTTCCGTCCGCGTGATCCGGTCCTCGGTAACGTTCATGATAGCGGGATTCCCACTTGGAACCCACCCGTCGAGCGTGCCAGAGGTCGAAACATCCATCCCGGTTTGCTTCAATTCCCCCAGAATGTCATATTCGTTCAACACCGAGACCAGCCCCTCACGCGTCGTCTGGGCCAGCTTTCCTTTGGCATTGTAGAGGTTGTGCGAGATGTCGAAGGTCTCGGTCGTCCCTTCTTCAGAGGAACGCTCCACGCGGACGATCCGTCCCAGCCAGTCAAAGACAGCGAAAACTGACATCCGGGCTCCCTCACGATCGGATCCGGTGCCATCTGCTCCTATATAAGCAGTCACCGTCTCAAAATTGGAGCCATCCGTCTGGGCCTCGAACCCGTATTCGAAATATTGATCAACAACGCCGGGCCCGGTGATTGACTTCACCCGACCGTCCAGAAAGTACTTGGTCTCTGTCTCTGTCCCGTCACTAAGCGTTTGGCGTGTATGACGGCCATGGGGAATATTTGAACTCAATATGAATTCTAACGTTGTTTCATAACGGCCACTCGCAGAGGTGCTTTTGATTACGTTCCCATTAATATCATACTCAAACTCATCCACAACAGGATTCAGAATTTCTGGTACTGCCAAAGCAGTTGTGAAGGTGAATCCCGCTGAAGGCGGACCCAACTCCTGTTTAATAATTTGTCCGGCAGCGTCGTAATAGATCCGCTCTGTCGTCATCGGGACCTCAAGGCCCTCGAAAGAGCGACCTGCCGTAGTGCGAGCCGAGACGCGGTTCAGATGGTCGTAGGCGTAATGGATCTCCCGACCGTCCTCGAGTCGTTCCCAAGTCTTTCGTCCGGCGTAAGATCCCATCGGATCGGAATAACGCGAGGAATAATCGAGCGAATATGAGGCCTCATAAAGCTGTCCTTTATCCGTCCACTGCCGCCATAAATTACCACCCGCTATGTATTGTGACTCTGTCCACCCTGTGAGCAAAGTGTCCGCAAGACCTGTCCCTGCGTTTCCAATTATCCGCTGTTCTACCTTACGCGTATATCCATACTGATCTCGAACTATAACCTCTACCTCTGATCGATTTAGCACTACATAAAACGGCTCCATCTCAGCATACCCGATCAGGCTCCCATTCCATGTCGTGAGCTGCGCAGCGCCAGCACCAGCGCCTGTCGTACCGTGAATTCGAGTGATACGCACAGCCGATCCTGCCGTCGCTACGCTAAACGTTGTCGAACCAGATCCATCCGTGGAAACATTTCCGCGTTCCCATATATGAATCGTTGCCGTCCCATCTTCCTTCACCGCGTAGAGCGGTAGTCCGCGACGCCAATCGGTCCCTACAAATTCATAGTTTGCAGACACCACTTCCAACTGCTCTGAGGCCGATGGGTAAACCGTCTTGATTGTCTCGAGCACAGCAAGTCCACCTTGGTGTGATATGCGGGCATTATAACGATACTCGGATTTTCCGGTCAGCTTTCCGTCTGTATAAGTCCGGCTCTGCCGAAGCCCCGGCGAGCCATTCGGCAACACCGCCGACTGATCTGCTCCAGTCAATGTCGAATAATCATTTATTGTTGTGACTGTTCCAGTGACAACCGCCCCATACTGGAAAATGGGCTGGCCATACAAAAGCGAAATCGCGTCGCTCCCCCAAGGTACCGTGATATCCAAATCAAGCAATTCGGAGTGATCTAAGTAAGGCCTGGAGTACTGAAGCGTCCGCTCAGTCAACGAAGGATCCACCCCTCTCGATGGCTCCGGCAAAACTCCAGGACCCCCTCCCCGCAGCTTCACTTCTCCAACCCAACCTTCCAAACTGCGGCCCTGCTGCGTTTCAATAGAGGCCAACCCTGGCGCAGGCGAAAAATAACGATCTATCGTCCTTCCGATGTCCGTGTGACCGCAGAGAGAATCACCATGCCCATAGATTGACCGCTTACGATCCGACCATTTCAAAAGTCGCCCAAACTCATCATATGTACTCTGCCTGAATCTTCCCTGAGGTGTTAACACACTTGGAGTGGGAACCACTAGCGGTTCGATATCGCACATAAAGGTTTGTGTAAGAGCTTGCGAATATGATAACCCATAATTATCAATCGAAGCCGGCGACACAAGGTAACCGTGCTTCCCCCGAAATACAGAATCATCAAGGGTAGTCCAATCAACAAATATCGATTGACTGGTGACCAATGAATCATTACTCCTACCTTTAGCCAGAAAAGAATTTAATTCTAATGACCCTGCTTTCAATGAATACAAACTAGCTTCCCATCCAAACACAACATCTTCCGGCCTAACCCCTATAACAATGTTCTGGTAATGCACCTCGATCTCAAAACGGGAAATTTCTTCATTATTCGTACGATCGAATATAATAATCTCTTTTACAAACTGATTCTCATGATAAATTTCGACGGCAACGGCCGGACTTTCAATTCGTAGCGGAGATGTCGAAACTACCTGAACAGACCCTGTAACATCGTTGAACTGCACACCCGCAACAGGTAGCCGATACGAACTTCTGCCATAACCAACATCGCTCCCAATTCGCATGGCCGTAAACAAAACAGAACCCGCAGAGCGACCATCAGGCAACCAACCAAGAGAAATCTGAAACCGTTCGTGCCCACTTTGAGGCCGAGAGACCCGCCCCGGCAAGCCCCCTTCGCTATCGCCTGTGCGCTTCAGCAAAACATGAATTTGAATATCATCCCCCGGAACAAGTGCTTCGAAACCTGGTGATTGCGCAGTAATAACAGAA
Organism: uncultured Puniceicoccaceae bacterium; assembly: GCA_964403935.1. Classification (GTDB taxonomy): domain Bacteria; phylum Verrucomicrobiota; class Verrucomicrobiia; order Opitutales; family Oceanipulchritudinaceae; genus SLLG01. Next base: position 3,440 of record CAYOIB010000001.1, read on the forward strand.
CCGCGCGACCACGGATCTGAACGATTGTGCTTCCAGAATACCTCCACCCCGTCCGGGAGGGAAACATGAATTTTGTAATCATCGATAGGTTCGCCTGAATTTGAATCTGGCACCGTAAAAATTGCGTCAAACCTAATCCCCATCGGCAACCGAGTGATAAAAGATTCTTGAGGAAGCCACTGATCATCCTCACCGTTAGGCCAATACACGGGGAATTCATTGTCAGAACCCGCATCCGGATCTACAAAAAGGGGATCATCCTCCAAAGGCATCATCTCATAATGTCCGGTAGATATTCTCAGTGGACTCGAAACACCCTCATGTATCGTTTCTATAAAGGTTTCAATATAAACCAGAGTCGAGTCAGATTCAGTTAAAGACATGCCTTTAAGCAGAGGCACAGCACTAATGAACAGAAATGGTAAGATTTGGATTCTCATCGATCTATCTTAAAATAAAAATAATCCAATTTCCGGGTGATCCATAAAGCTCGGTATCAGACCCATCTGATATTCCGTCAAGTTGCTCAACCCATCTCCATCGACGTCTTGGGTCGCCCCATAATGCAGCCCACCGAAGTATAGATACTCCCAGTAATCAGGCAGACCATCCCCGTCACCATCCACCAGATAAACATTGAAATCACTCAGGTCCCAACTGAAAAGGTGCTTCACTTGACCTACATTGGCAGCGCCCAAGTTTACCAAGGTTTGATTATGAAGCCATGGATACTGGGGCGCATTGTCTGTCACACCCGGCGCCGGGTCCACCAGATGAAGCCCGGCGGGCCAGCCATCACTGCCCGGGCCGAACCCAATGAAGTTAAACCGATTGAAAAACTTGGATGCCACGAACTTCAACTGACCTACATTCACCAATGCATAATAGTTTGACGGCCTACCCGGTTCTTTCAGATCCTGAATTGAGAAGCCAACCCCACCAATCGGGCCCAGCTTTTTATCAAGCTCGGCGATAGCAACAGATGTTATATGCCAGAGCTGGCCTTGGTTCACTGGCGCGCCATTTCTTGGTTCATTCAGCTGACTGATATTAACCACGCTTGCCGACGGATCTTCAGCATTATACCACCATGCCGGATAATGGCCGGGCCACCCCTGAGGGAGGGCCCCAGCGGAAATCACAGTGAAGCAAGACGCCAAAAGCGCGCCACCACGTACTATCTGGTAAAAGCTCATCAGTCAGAACGCCAATGTTAGTCTGAGGTAAAAGGCCCCATCGAAATATCACCCTGGGGTTGGATTTCCACCGCCCCATTCGCCCGAACGACAAGACCGTTTGACCGATTGGAACTGTTCGCCCCTGTTCCGACGACAAAGAGCGGCCGGGCCGGGTCATTGGGGCCAGCTGCTGTATCCACCTTATTGAACCGACCCACAACAAAGCTGTCGTCATGCGCCGCAATCAAGTTACGCCCAAAGGCCGAGGCTCGGTTGGCAGTAACTTCATTATCCTGACCGGAGGCCATGGCTCCCAAAGCGTTGATATAATTAGCGATTCCAAATCCGGCCGATCCCCAGCCTTGGATTACATTCCCAAAACCAAAATCCGTGTTGGAGTTAGCTCGAATTATATCGAACTCCTGCTCGGTCTTTCCCATCAGACCCAACAGATATTTTTCATGTTCACTGTAAACTTCCACCCGATTAAGATAGATGTGATCATTGAATAGAGTATACTCGGCATAGGGGTCATCCGGTTCATTATATGTGCGCGCTACTGCACTCTCACCAAGATTTCTATAGACGTTACGCACAGATACCTCAACGATGTTCCCTCCCTCACCAGGGTAAGTGTCATACCGCACACGTACCACCCGGGTACGAATCCCCACCTCAGCCGTCCACGCTAAGTAGCGATAGGGCACCTTGAATTCTGAATGCTCTTGCACATAATTGGACGTAAACGTCGGCATAGAGCTGGCCAATATCGGGTTCTTTCCTGCATCGGCTTCATCAAGATTGATCCAGTCATCGCTATCATCATCGTCGAACCAGGAAATATTTGGCAGAGTCGTATCGGTGTGATCGCTGAAATGATAATAGGCCCACACCCACGACGGATCGTATGGACTGGACGACTGACCGTGGAGGCTTGCGACAAAAACTGCGAGCAAAGCGGTTAGACTAAGTGTGGTCTTCATGATTGTATCTTTCGGGTTCAGCGGTTGATTGCTTCAAAACGCGCTGGCCGGGTTGCGTCTTGTTCTTCAATACCGTGATGTGGATGTAATCTCCTTGCCCGTTCAAGGCGCAGGCTTGAGTCCGCCCGAACACGGGTGATTTCTTCGCGATGTCTCTGCGATAGCGCCGGTGAGGCTTCTGCCACCTGCAAAAGCTCCTCCACTTCGAGGTCATCGATTGCCCCACCGTTTCTCTCAAGAATCAGTCCAGCCAGCGCGAGAGAAGCCTGCGATTGGCCGCGCGCATGCCCGTGCCTGTACCATGCTTCTGCCAGCTTCTCGTCTTTCGGGAACGCGTGCTTCTGCTCCGTCCCGAACTTCTCCCAATACCCGCGGCGAAAACTGTCACCGACATAGACAGCAGCCCGCCCCTCCCCAGCTTCCGCTGCCTTGTTGAGATGATCGATCGCTTTTGCCATTGTCGGATCAGGAAGCGCACCCCAATCGTAGAGAACAAAACTGAGCATGTGCCCGACCCCGGTATTACCGCGCTCGATCGCTATGGCATAATGCTCCAACGCTTTGGCAGGATCCTTGGCGACACCCACACCCTTTGCATAAAGGTTGCCCAATCCGATGGGGGCAATCGCACAACCTCGCTGCTGGGCCTCTTCGTAATGGATCCTGGCACGCTTCAGGTTAACAAAAGCCGCACTGTTTCCATGCACATTGGCGTAAATATCTCCTAAAGCAGTGTAGCTCGCTGGATCGCCCAGCGCCACCCCCTTGAGGTACCACTTCTCCGCTTCGGCTATATCCGATGGAAGCTCCAGGTCATAATGGAAGGCACGGCCCAACATCCGAATCGAGGGAATGTGCCCGGCCTCAGCCGCACGCTCGAAATACTCCAAGGCCGCCAACCTGTCCTCATCGTTGTCAGCATCAAAATACCCCCGAATCCCATTAACATAGTCATCAATCAAAGCCCTGGCATATCCGCCTTCCGGCTCCCCCACCCGTTCGGGCCGAACCCCAACGGTTGAGGCCTGCGCCACCGAACCTGCGGTGGCGGCGATTGCGATGAGTACCCAAGCGGCGCGAACAGCCATTTCAAATTTCGATAACTTTCTCATTTTTAGATTTCCTGATTGTTGTTCTCTCCAAACCCTTTGCCCATTCTCCTGGCCCAAACGCTATTCCAATCTTCCGGACCCCATAGCCTAACGCTCAAAAACATATCTCCCTCTCAAGCGACAAACTTGCCCGATCGATCCCATCCACAAAGGGATGGCAGGAGCTATACCTAAAGGGCAGTACAATATAATGCTCTTTCTTTTGCATTACAAAGTTGAAGGAAGACAGCGGAAAAAGCAGCTGAGGTCGGGTTCGAATTAACAAGAATTCAGGATCAGAAACAGAAACAGACTATTGAGCGAGAGGTAAGCAGCGCGATGCGTAGAGAAATCCCATTCTTGAAAAAGATATGCAACTCCAAAATTTGTAAAATCACCATATTCTTAATTCTCGACTTATCCAGAAACTGTCCCAAAGGCGCAATACGTTGTGAGTCATTTGCTTACCAAAAAATAAGTTGGCCGAAGGAGGGCATTTACCCTCGCTTCGGCCGAAAAAGGATGGCCATAATTTGGTGTGAACAAAAAAAACAATCACCCTTTCGCCGATGAAGTTGCCATCCAGTCTTGGCTGTGTCCAGCCCTGACTCCGGTCCCGGCGAACGTGGACTACACCCGCTTCAAGGAGATTCTCGACGACATATCCGGTATATTGCGCAAGGGCGGGCTGGAAGCACAGGCGATCGATCTGGCGCTGGAGCGCTTTGAGAGCGCTGATGCGGCGGCGCGGGCTCCGCTTTGCCACAAGTCTGGACATCCCCACCAAATGAAACAAAAGGCGTGACACCAAGGAAGCACCCCATACGCACCCAAGTCTCAAGAGCCGGTGCAAACCTCTGTCACCTATAATGCCTCATTCAATGAAGTGTGGTCTCTGCTCTTGGCAGAAGTCGGCCTCAACTACCCCGTCATCGTTGTTGAGAAAGCGAGCAGCCTCATCACCACCGACTTTGTCATGCTCCCCGGCGGCTACGCCAACATGCACATGGCCAAGTGGGTACAGCCCCCGGCGGCTTTCTCACGACCTGGCACGGCCTCCTCGTCACCCACCCATCCCCGGCCGCCCCACGGTCACCATCCCCACCACCTTGAAGCCTTTGAGAACAACATGTCAAAGAGCTGGGTCGCCTGCCAAACCAACGGTTCTATCGAGCGCCAGGTATTCGATCGTCGCGCGCGAGGGCTCCGCATCCCCACGACCTGACCCGCGATAACCAACCCCAGGAAATACGGCGAGGCCTTCCAGAGGCAGGATCAGTGCTGTGTTCTCATCCCCCTGGTGAGGTTCGCAAGACGTGTGCGCCGCAGATCAAGGGCTTCGGGATGCGCCCACAAATAACAGATATTTCACGGCTGAACGGTTGCGGACTGTGCGGGCCGGACCGAGTCACCATCCACCCAGCTGCCTTCGATCTGTGTGATCATCGGTGATGCCGGGACGCCGCGTTCATTCCGAAATAATTGCCCGGTGATCAAATCGACTGCGGCGGCCCCGATGGCAGGCCAGTTCTGGTTCATCCCAGCGGATTCTTCGCCACTGTGATCCAGATTCACAAAGCCCACCTGCTTCAGGCTCATTCCAGCATTGCGAATCCAGCCGGACATTTCCGACATGGCTGAGAGGACCACATCCGGCTGCTCTCTTTCCATCCACTCACTGAAGGACGCCTCCCATGAACTGCGTGGGTGCGCCAGCACAAGCGGCCTTATAGGATCATCCCGGCCCGCCCAATACATCGAACCCAACCACCCACTGATCCATTGCAGCTGAACCCGCTGCTCCGATTCCACGGTTGTGACAAATCCAGGGCGCTGGTAACCCCGCGCAAAAAGATCCTCCAGGCAGGCCTGCATCGCGTGCAGCTGGTTGTTGGTGACACGGTGCAAAGCAGGATTTTCCAGGGTAAAGCCAACCGTGGCACAGGCAAATTGATCCAGGCACACCTGCAGGCGAGTCCCCGGCTTTGGAAAATGGAGGAAGAGCAGGGCATGGATTCCCCTGTGCAACAGTTGACGCAAGAGCGTCTCCTGCGCCTCCAAGGCATCGGGCCATGGGAATTTCTCCATCGTAAAGCCACTCGCCTCAGCCTGTTGCCGGGCTCCCTCCGCAAATAAACGCACATTCAACGACGTCTTTTTATACGAAAGACGCCACGGATCAAGAAAGGCAATCGTTCCGGCATGCTTGGGCGGGCGCACCCGCATCCGTTGCGCAACCAAAGCACTCACCAAGGGGTTCGGACGATAGCCCATCTCCCTCGCCAACCGCTGGATTCGCTCCCGCGTCGCCAAGGCCTGGGACGGGTCACCCCGCAGGCACCGACTCACCGTGATGACCGAGACACCCGCCCGCTCGGCAATCTGACGCTGCGTCACCTCACGCATACAAGAACACCCTCCGGGGGCAATGAGACAACAGACATTCCTGTATGTCATCATCCGCTCCACATCCGTTCTGTCCATTCGAAATGGACAGGCAAGAATACCTGTGTCACGCGATTTTCCACTCCTCTCCCGCCTCCTGGAAGGAATCAAGGGAGCAAGGAGTGCCCCGGGCAGCAAACAAGCTGTTGGGGCGAACGAAGGCTTTCCGGATGGATGAATCCTGCGCGATTCGATAATGAATACCAACACTTCTTCAAATACATCCGCCAGAATCCGAACAAGGCCGGGCTGTCAGAAAACAGTTCTGGCTCCACCCTACGGCTGAGAGTGGGACAGGCATTCCTACCCGGGATGCCGACGAAGATTGATTTATCAAACGCACGTATACAGACAGAAATGCCTGTGCCACCACGCTCTCGTCATGACCGATCCGACCAAGGAGCTTGCCTTTCAGGGTGAGGTCACCGCGCAGATGGGCGCGGCGGCTGGCTGGTACAATTACCAATCCGAAAAGATTGTTGATCCAGCCCCTATTCGACAAGGATCAAGTTCGTTTCTTTGAGGCCGCGCTACCAACAACGCCTCCAATAAACGAGAAACCTATCAACCATCCAATCACATGAAACCATCTCGTCTTAAGCTACTTCCGCTCCTGCTCGTCGCCTCGTCCTTTTCCGCACTGCCCCTGTCGGCCCAGATCGTCGGGGCTTATTGGTCGTTTAATAGCGGATCCGGGAGCACTTTCACCCCCGACGTGAACACCTTCGCAGGCACGGCACCTACGGCCACCCGCGCCGGGAGCAACATGACGCTCTTCCGTGCCACCGATACAATGGGCGACGACTTTGCCGACTTTCAAGGGACAGTATGGCCCCTGAACGGTGCTGATTCGCTGGCCTGGAATGAAGGGTCAACCGACAACAGCCTCACCCTTCGAGCCGACCTTACCGACCTGGAACAAATCAACCTGTCCCTGCGTTACCGCACGCAAACGGCTGGGACGGTTCCCGGATTTTCTGCCTTTGAGTACCGGACGAGCGCCGATGGAGCCTGGGAGGCCGTCACTTTCGATGGGAGTCTCCTTTTCGCCGAGCCAAACTCCAGCACCTTCCAGCTTTGGGAAGCAGGCATCACCGGTGCCACCGCTGCGGCTGTCGAGGGCAGTTCATTTGCTGAATTCCGTTTGAGCTTCGGTAGCGTCGCCAACACCAACTTCCGCATCGACGACGTGCAGATCACAGCCATTCCCGAGCCCACCACCTACGCAGCCATCTTTGGCCTGGGTGTCCTCGGTCTCGTGCTCCTGCGCCGCCGCCGATAGAGGACCGAGGGTCCGGTCGGACACGTTCATATTCGTATTCCAGCGTCCTGCTTCAAAAGAGGCGGGGCGCTTTTCTTTTTATGCCTGACTCAGGCGGTAGCGTCCAAACTTGTCTGTGTCCAAAACCAACGGAGCCCCGAAGGCCTTGCTCAGATGCGCCCCGCTCAGCACCTCATGAGTGAGCCCCTGGGCAAGGACACGCCCCTTTCGCAAGATCAAGGTGTGGGAAAACTCCGGCGTAATTTCTTCCACGTGGTGGGTGACAAAGACGAGCGTCGGGGCTTTTCTCGCCTTGGCCAACTTGCTGACGGAAGCGAGAAACGTCTGCCGTGCCACCGGATCCAACCCGGCACAGGGCTCGTCAAGAATAAGCAACGCAGGATCCGCCATAAGCGCCCGCGCAATAAATACCTTTTGCCGCTCGCCTTGGCTTAGAACCCTCCAAGGTTTTGCCGCCAACGACGTCGCGCCCATCCGTGCGAGGCATCGCTGTCCTGTCACGGCCCGGGCGTCCCGTTCCCGGCGCGAATCGCGTGTCCAGTAACCAAGTTGTGCCGCAATCCCGCTCATGACCGTTTCCAGTGCGGTTTCCTCGCCGGGCACACGCTGGGCAATAATCGAACTGACGAATCCCACACGCGCCCGAAGCTCCGGCCAGTTGGCCTCACCAAAGGTCTCGCCAAGGAGATGAATCTCACCGGCTGTCGGCGTCAAGTAGCCGGTAAGGGCGGCAAGAAGCGACGTCTTGCCACTGCCGTTGGCCCCCAGGATCGCCCAATGCTGGCCGGGCTCCACCTGCCAGTCGATTTTGCGCAAAATAACGGCATCACCCCGCTGCACCCGCAGACCCCTGACGGAAAGGATGCTTTCCATGGATCTGTTTTCGCCCCCGGCACCCGACGACGCCAGAGAAATCTCCTCCGGCCTCCGCTTTCGCGAGACGGCGAGGCTTCCGGCACGGGCGGATCGCTTCGGAAAGAGGCGACGGGCTGCCTGCTTTTCCATCTTCGAACCAGACCAGGCCATTTCAACAATACGCTGTAATTGCTCACTCCCGACCCGCTCCAGATCCCAAGCCGCAGGAGCCCAAATAAGTCTTTGTCGCCAATATTGACAGCACTCCCTTCGGATTCGATCTTCGCACAAGACGGGGGGCCTGAGCTTTGTCGTCTATTTCACCCAAAGCTGCTGAAAAGCCCCCTCTTCAGCCACTGCAGTTTAATCTGTTTACCCTATGAAACCGACTCCTTCGATTCACCCAACCCTGCGGCTCTTCGCGGCCGTCGCGGTCCTTTCACTCGCCGCGATCTCCACCCTCAGTGCGAGTCATCTCCGCATCTACATGATTGGAAACAGTCTCACAGATGACATTCGCTACAATGGTTTTGAGAACCTTGTGGCGCAAGGCGGGGATTCCCTCGCCCTGGGAAGCCAGCGTATTCCCGGCGCGCCCATTCATTGGCACTGGGGAAATCCCGGCGGCTACAACCATACTCCGTTTGGGGCCTACCCCAGCGCCTTCGCCAATTATCAATGGGATGCCCTCACCCTGCAGCCGACAAGTGCAAGCTATGCCCAAGAGCTGGAAAATGCCCGCTACTTTGTTCAGGCGCTTCGGGGCGACGGCACGTTTGGTCCACAGCCCTCTGTGACCCCGGGTCCCGGCGATGCCACTGGCATCAGCCCCGATGCCATCGTCTATCTTTATGCCCAGAACCCACCCAATCTCCTGGCAGGCTGGAATTCGGATTACTGGCTGAACGGAAGCCCCTCGCAATTCAAGTCACGCGCTTACTACCACTCATTCTTTGACGATCTCCAGGCGCTGGAGCCACAGACGACCGTCCGCTTGATTCCCCTGGGCCATGTGTTTCATGAGCTTCACATGCAAACGCGCGCTGGACGGACACCGGGCATCACCCACCAGTCTGACTGGTTGATTGATGGCAGCCACATGAACAGCCGCGGAAGCTATGTGGCGGGCCTCACCTTTTATGCGACGATCTACGGTCAAGACCCCCGCGGACGCGCCCCCGTGCAACCCTATCAGGTGAGCCAGGAGCTCGCCGATGTGATTCAGGAAGCGGTTTGGGCGGTGGTCTCACGCCTTCCCGAAACCGGGCGGGTCGATGGCCTCGTGGTGACGAATCCTTCACTCCCCGATGCACTTGAGAATGAGCCCTACTCCACCCAACTCGAAACCATTTTCGCTGATGGAAATGTTACTTGGTCCCTCGCTGCCGGGGCGCTTCCCGCCGGACTCAGCCTGAGCCCCGCGGGCGTAATTTCCGGAACGACATCCGATGTCGGCTTCTTTGACATCAGGATCCGGGCAGAAGATGAAGGGGGTCACTTTGATGAACGTGATTTCATCTTCTTCGCTCTTTCCTCAGACCCTCCTGTCATTACTTCGGCCGTCCTGCCGCTCGCCCGAGTGGGAACACCCTATCATTATCTTTTGCAGCGCTCCGGCGGCGTTGGCGAAGCGCAATGGAGTATTACGCAAGGCGACCTTCCCCATGGGCTCGTTCTCTCTTCCCAAGGGCAGATTTCGGGCACACCCATTTCACAAACGGGGGCCTACAGCGTCACCCTCACCTCGACGGATAGCCTCGGATCCCAAGACTCGATTGTTTTGAACCTGATTCTCGCCGAGCCGGAAACGGGTGCCCTGATTGCCGCCCCGACCCTGAATGCGCCCTCTATTGACGGCGTGCTCAATGAAATCATGTGGGCCGAGCTCATTCCAATCGAAGGATCCGGCACTCCGAATGAACCAGCCTTTTCCGCTCGCTGGGATCAAGATGCCCTCTACGTCGCGGTAGATGTTCCGGATAGCGGGACCCGCTCTGTGAACGATGCCGTGCATGTATTCCTGGATGGTCTTCATCGACGTGAACTCGCACTGAACGCCACCGATCGCCACATTGTCGTCCACCCCGATGGCACTTGGGAAGAACGCAACAGTCGCCCCAGTGGGATCGAGGTCGCCACCAGCGAAGACGCCACTGGCTGGAGCGTGGAAGTGAAAGTGCCCCTCTCAAATATTGAACGGGCTTCGAATAACCAGTCGCTCTCCGTCGGCTTCGATGTTGCCGTGGTGCAGACCAGCGGTGGGGGCGCTCTCCACTCCCTGCGCGGCACCTCCACGAGCGATCCCATTCCCGCGACCATGGAAAGCCTGGTCCTGCACGTGGCTCCAATTACGAACAACTTGCTTGTTGATGGCACCTTCTCCGGCACACTCAATAAACCCGGCTATCCTGGAGAGGCAGAAACATCGATGGCCGGACAAGGTTGGATGGTGAATGGAGTTCCCGCCCGCGCCTTTGCCAGCATTGACGGGACCCAATATGGGTTTCCTGACTATGCCATCGTGGTCTTTGGCGACCGGGCATGCCCTGCCTATCAGGTTATTCAGGATAACAAGGCGACCAAAGGCCAAGGCTACCTGCGCTTCGACGTGAAGCACGCTTCATCGAATATCGCGTATCGACTCTATGGGTACAACGGCACGCCCGAGGTCGTCGATGGAAAGTTGGGTGCCATGATCCAGGAACACCCGGTCAAAGCCGGATCGGCCGATGCCATCCTTCTGAGCGGCACCCTTGCCTCCATTCCTTCGGGTTCGAGCTGGCAGGAGGTGGCCCTGCCCGTCGACTTCGGCGAAGGCTATGACTACTACCTCTTTGGCTTCAGCGCGGCGGCTACTGGCATCGATGTTGACTCCCGTATCGACAACGTGGAACTGGGACCGATTGTTCCCCTGCGCGAACACGTTGGTGGCGGTCCGGCAGGGCCTCGCCTGGACACACTCGTGAAAGCTGATTTCTCGGGAGAAAACCTCTCTTCGCATTCGTCCTGGACAGCCACGCAGACCCTTCATCCTGATGTCCTCTATAGCGGCATTAAGAAAGGACCTGGCATCACCGCAGTGCCTGGAAGTGATGGATTTTACTACAGCCAGAATCATGGGGCCACGCGCTCAACCCTCGAGTACGCCATGACCAACAATCAGTACCTGGAGTTCTCGATTTCCGTTGAGGACGGTGAACTCGATATGCGCGGTGCCGTCCTGCAGTTCCACGTGGATCGCCTCACCAATGGTCAGGCGGCGGCCAGGTTTGCGCTTTTCAGCTCGGTCGACGGTTTTGCCCAGCAGAATGATGCGATTGGCATATCACATGAGCTGTCACAAACGGGCGGAGCAAAGCCCTTTGCCTTCCTTCTTCCGCAAACGGAAGCTTATCAGGGGCTGCCCTCGGTCACCTTCCGGCTCTATGCCTTTGGAGGGCAATTTCTCGGAAAGAATATCTCTCTCGAAGGCCTGGCTATAGGCGGCCTCGTTCAGCAGTCATCGACATTCGAAGCCGCTTACGAAGCCTGGAGTCAGTCCATCTCCTGGGGCGGCGCGGACGCTTCGATGTTTGCGGACGCCAGCGGCGATGGTTTTTCCAACCTCCTGGCCTTTGCCCTCGCCTTTCCTGATCCCACGCAATCGGCTCCGGTGAACATGCGCCCATCGATGGTGTTTGAGGATGCCGGGACCCCGGCACCTCAGCTCGTCTACTATCACCGCCGCACCACAGCCGATGCGGGACTGGTTTTCTATGTGGAAACATCCTCAAACCTAACCAACTGGAGCTTGTATCCCGGAGCCATCCAGACACTGGTCGATCCGGACCCCGACGGCAACGGATCGGCTGAGCTGTGGTCTTTTTCCGTGCCTGCCCCAACCACGGACGGCCTCTTCATGCGTCTGGGAATCGGGACGGAAGACTAACCGCAGAAGCTTGGAATCCATCCAGATTTAAGGCAGCACATGGGCGCTCCTCCACTAAAGTGGAGGAGCGCCTTTTCTTTGCAGGCGGCCCCAACTCTGGGGCTGTTCAATCCATGCTCGTCCCACCCTCGACAACCGCTTCAGATATGCGGAAGGCGCGGATTCGAAGCGCCCCAGGCGAGCGGGGCGGGAGCAGCAAAAGGACAGTTCGTCGACTGGAGGAGACGCGGATTCGATTGATCAAAACCGGATGGAGCACGGTCTCGTGCAAAACGGAAAGCTCCAAGGCAACAGTGTCCCCCGGATCGACTTTCATAGGGTTGTTCTGACCAATCCCGACCCGCACGGGCGAGCGGTTGATCGAGCCTTGAAGGGGTCGGCCCGTGGCGTTGAAAAGAGTGAGATGATCGACAGGAATGGCGCGGCTCCCGTCATTCAAGGCAAAGATGGAAACGATCTCCGACCCGCGGGACTCCGGATGGGCAGGTTGCAAAACAAACAGGAAGAGAAACTTCGATACCTCCGCTGTCAGGCTGACGTAACCGATAGGGCTGTAAGCGGGATCAGCCGCTGCGTCCAGAGGTTGGTGCCGCCGGTAAAAATGTATCCCCCGCCCAACCATGGCGACAAATGCTTCGCTGCGGCCATAAGGGTTGAACCGCACAGGCTCAAAACGCTCGCCATCACCCGAAAACCAGATGTCAGACCAGTCACCTCCCGGCTCCCCAAAGACGGTGAAGGTGATCTTCCGGGGAAAATCATGTGCCCCCGCTTGCCCTGCAACCGGCACAAGCCCAACCGGGAGCAGCGATGAACCCATCCACAGCCCAACTATCCAGCACACTCGCTTCATTCGCCCCACCCTTCTTCCCATTCCAGCCAACGAAAGAAGACGACGGCGAAGCCCCGCACATGGGGGCCAGCCGAATGCCTCGCGGGCTGGTTCTCCCGCTGCACGATGGCTTCCGCTGCGGCCCGAGCTTCCACGCGCCGCGTCACCGGATTGATGATGTCACCATACGTCCTGATGACAAAAGTATCGGACCGCACCGCAATGTAAGGAGCGAGCGCAGCAGCGATGTCACCTTGGCGAATCCTCCCCGGAGAACCAGGCGGGAAGCCATTGTTCAGATGCACGCCCGCGTCTTCCAAAGCGTCACGAAGGATACCGCGATCAAAAAAAGCGGCCATCGACGGGAAAGGTCCAGCCTGACGAATCCGGGCAACAATCGCTTCTGCCAAAGGTTCCAGTTCATGAGCCTCGAAGAGGCGTAAGCCTTGGCGAAACGGGGCCTCGGAAGAGATCAACTCGGCAGGCAGGATATCCGGCAGCAGGCTCGCGCCAAATGGATGACGGGCAAAGGCCGCTTCCGCCCGAATCGGATGCGGATCGCTTCCCCCGGTCGCATTCCGGTCGATCCAATACTCTTTCAGGCCGCGAACCAACATCGCCCGCCAGGCAGGGAGCGATGTCGAGTTCACATTGAACGCACCCACAATCCGATATCCTTCAGCATGATCTGGCCCCTCGCCAGCCTCCCCGGCGGTTCGCACCCAAGGGACTGTCTCAGGCGGAACCAATATTGAAGAATCAAATAACGAATTCATACCTTTCCCCTCGGGCTCGCCAAACGCGTAAGGAGGCTTGCCCTCGACCGGCACATGCCTCAGCTCCCCGAAGGTCCACAGATCTGTATCCGGAATATCATACAAACGCACATCCCGCGATGCACTTGATCCAAGAGGTGAATCTCCAAGTGCACCCAAGCTCTTGAATCCGTCCAATTCGGAAAAGAAGTCGTCGATGATGGCAATCTCACCGGGGTGCCTCGACAAAACCTCGAAGCGCTCCGGCTCGTCGCTGAAGTTGATAACGGCGCGCCGGAGATCAGCTGTATCAGCAAAGGCGGCCAAACCATCCCGGGCCTGAGGGTCATCGAACAGCTTGAAGTGAAACCCGAAGCTGTAGTCCTCCTCCGTATAATCATCGCTCCGTTCGAGAAAAAACCTTTGAGAGGCCGTTCCTACAATCAGCGTGTCATTGAGAAAAGGCACGCCGGTGATCGCACAGACAACAGCATCCTCAGCGTTGGAATCCATCCCCTCTTCCAGAATTGATCGACGCACGAGCTTGAACGTCGTCCCGCGATAATCCGCGGGAAAGCGCACTTCAATTCGAATGGAGTCACCCTCCTCACCATAGTCTTCCGGGCCCACCCGTCGATCCGCCGCCGGCAAAGTGCGAACAAGTCCCTGCGCCTGCCTCGGCTCACGCACACGCACCACCTCCCCCGGCGGCAGAAGGATGGCATCGCCTTCCACAAGCTCGCTCAGATCGACCCAAGCGATCAGGGGCACATGCATGTGTCGGTGGTCCCGCAAGTGCTGCAAATCAAGATCCGCCAGCACCGTCGCCCGGTTCACGTTTTCGATCAGAAGCCTGGGCAAACCGGTTACGACCAGATCATAAGGCCGATGATCACTCTCCCCGTGCCGAAGGTTGATCGGAAAGGTGTAGGGGTTGTAGAGCTCAAACTCGATGTGGAAGCGCACACGAATATCCCGCGTATTCGCGGCATGAAACACCCCGCATTTGACCACGACTTCTGTGAGAACAGGATGGAAGCCTTCAAATCCGGTGGCCGTTTGGACGCCCGCTTCAAGCTCTGCGAGGTTGCCTTCTGTCTGAAGGATTCCATCGGAAGCCCTGACCCCGAAGTTGCGCGGAACATCCAGATAACGCCGCGCGCTCAGGAAGGGCTCAGGAAGCGTCTCTGACACCCGATCTGGCCGGATGACCCGCCGCCACCCGCCGTGAACCGTATCCGTTGGAAGGCCCTCCGAGACCCAACTATAATCATCAGTTGCCGCAATCAGGGCCTCGATCTCCACCCCTTCAATCAAGGCAGCTTGCCCCCGTACCTGCACTTTTCCGAGCAAAGGCTCAACCACCCTCTGGTCCGCACCGGGCGCAAGTAAGCTATCCACACTTGCCGGGCGCCGCAGAAACATGTGTCGACTGTTGTGCTCTGGAATCGGCCTCTGCCCGTTCTCACTCCCACCTCCGAGCGGACGAACCTTGAGGTTCTCATCACCAATCCAGAAAGCATACCGCATGTGATTCCCACCGGATGATTCGGCCCCGACTCCAGCATCCACCGCGACCAGCGGGGCCACAATCGGCAGGCGGGTGGAATCACCGGAACGAAGCGCTATAACCGCGTCGTCCGCGGTCGCTCGCCCGCTTCGACGCGCTTCGGACACATGCCTCGGATCCGGCCTCACTCCGGAGACGAGCCATACCGGGCCCTCAACTGCGGGCTCCCCATCCGCAGGAACAACGGCCCATGCACCGGTCCATAAAGCGGTTCCGAATGCTGGATCCAACGAATCGTGAAGATCGGCTCGTGCCGATACCGACCGGTCGTCCCCCAGCTGTTGCTCCAAAAGCGCAACAGCTTGATCGAGAGCGAAGAGCGCCTGATGGCGGGCGAGGGCGGCGTGCTGATTGCCCCGCTGGACATGTACCTCCACCTGAGAGAGGGTGGACAAGCTCAGAATCAGCAGCACCAGAAAGGCCAACATCCCCAACGCGGCCACGAGGGCAAACCCGCCTGTGCTCTGCGGCAGGCCTGCCGGTGCTCTCCTTTGGAACAGCCGCGCACCGCGCTCGACCCATTTTTTGCTTGCACCCCCCATGCGGATTCCTTGCTCTCGTTCCTTTGATCTTCTCGGGGGATTAGCTCAGTTGGTTAGAGCGCATGCATGACACGCATGAGGTCGCTGGTTCAACTCCAGTATCTCCCACCATTTTTCAGGGCGCGTCACCGCCCGCACCTTTCCCCAATGGGCTTACGGCCCAAGGCATTGCGGCACGGAAGACAAACTCTGCAGATCGCAAGAAGCGGCTTTTACCTCCACAACAGCGACAGCATGTCCTGCTCCAACGCATTTTTACAGGTAATGCCATCGAAAAGAGTTGGACAAGCGCAATTTGGTTCTTTTCTTGAGCTTTGACGGCTGAAGCATGCCAGTGACAAAACAACCGGCGGCGCATCAGACTTCATTGTTCGAATCCTCTCTGCTGATGCGACACCCCAGGACGTTGCTTCCATTCATGAGCCCTCTCACTCCACCCAAAGGAGGCCTGGCAGGGGCATTGATGGCATGACGAAACCACTTCGTGTAAGCCCGACTACGGCGATCCTGTTTTGCCTGACGCTCGCCGCTCCGGGCTTCAGCCAACGGGCAGCGACCCTTGAATCGGCCCTGCAAGCTGCCGTCGCCGCCTTTTCAGGAGGCGACCCTGCCCAGGCAATGGAACATTTCGAAACCCTTGAGCGCGATTTTGGGAAAGAGCCTGAATACCGAGCGGCATCGGTCCAGAGCTCACTCCTGCCACTCAAGGGCTATACGCTCCTGATGATGCAGCGCCCGGCAGAGGCGGCGGCAGAATTCGGACACTTCCTCCGCGAGTTCCCTGATAACCGCAAGCATCGGGCTTTTGTTCTCTATGCCCTGGCTCAAGCACTTCAACACTCCGGCGATGAGGTCGGCGCGATCGACACCTTTTCTCAATTCTCCAAAGACTACCCGCACGCACCTGAAGCCAGCGTGGCCCGATTGACCATGGCCGAGATCCGGCGCTCCCGGGACGAACTCCCGGAAGCTCTTGTTGTCCTCAGGGATCTTTATGAAGACGCCACCGCACCCTTCACTTTCAGGCAACAGGCTCGACTCCGCGCCCTTCAGCTTACGTTGGAGAGCGGCAGGGTGGATCAAGCAGGCCAACTCCTTCTGGAGAAAAGCTGGGCTGTCGAAAGTATTCCGGAGCGGTCTGCTTTGGCCTTTTCCGCCCTGAAGATCGGCGATGCCCTGTTGACCACAGGCGATGCGACGAACGCTTTGGCCGCTTACAGGATGGTCCCCGACTGGGAAACCCTCAAGGCGCTGCACCAGGATAGCTTGGCCACCACGAGAAGCCGGTTTGCAGCGAGACGAGGACACCCCGGTGCCAGGAACCAATCCGCTCTCTGGATCGAATACTATCAGAACCTGATCGCCCGCCTGGAAAGGCAACTCGATCAACTCGAGTCGATGCCTGACTACACCCCCTCCTTTCTTTTGCGCTATGGCATGGCCTACCTCCGGGAAGAGCGCACACGGGAGGCCATTCTCGTCTTTTCCCTTCTATGCCAGGACTCCTGGCCCATCGATACGAGACAAGAAGCTCATTATCGTCTAATCGTGGCGCTGCAGGCACGAGACGCATGGGATCAGGCACTCAAGGAAGCAGATCGCTTTCTCAGCCTATACCCGGAATCACCCCAGGCTCCGGAAACCCTCTTCCTCATTGCCAATGCTTACCAGCAACTGAATCGCTCCGGAGACGCTGTCGCGGTCCTCGACCAGCTTGTGGAGACTTTTCCCGAGCACCGGCTGTGGGGCCGCTGGCTATTCGCCCGAGGCTTCAACTACCTTGTCCTTGATGCCCATTCCGCCGCTCGAAAAGATTTCAAAGCGTTCATCGATCGAGCGCCGGATTCCGCATTGTCGGCCAACGCCGCCCTATGGCATGCCTTGGCCTGGCTTTTCGAAAACGCACATGCAGAATCCCTTGAAGAGCTGATGGCGCTATCGGCTCGCCTTCCGCCCGACCACTACCTCTCGACCGAAGTTCGCTATCGGATGGCGGCAGCGGCCTATGGCCTTCGCAACTATGAACGAGCGCTCGACGAGGTTTCGATCTACCTAAACCTGTACCCATCTTCCAGCTACATCAATGAAGTCCTCACCCTGAAGGGCGACATCCTGATGGGTACGGGCCAACTGGATCAGGCCATCGCTGCCTTCAAGCAGGTATCTCCCGAGGATGAACGCCTCTTCTCCTATGGCATTTTCCAAATCGGGAAGATCTATCGATCCAAGGAGGCCTGGGATTCGATGGCGGCTCACTACCTCGAATACACTCGCCGCGACATGAGCGTCCATCCGCGCCTGGGCGAAGCGCTTCACTGGCTTGGCTGGGCATACCTCCAGCAAGATCGCCTTCAGGAAGCCCTTCCGGTACTCACAGAGGCTCTCGACCGCTTTGGCAACGACCGCACGCAGAATGATATCCAGGCTATCCTCGGGTCATTGCACAGGGCTCAAGAGCGTCTCGCTCGAGAGAGCCCTCAATCTGACTCGCTCGAATCCTTCGTCGGCTGGCTGACACATGAAGCGGATAAGGCGACGCTCGAGAACAGGATGACCTATCGCGCCCGCCTGGATCTCTACCGCGCCAACCGGCTCCGAACCGAGGGTCGTGGGGCCGAAGCAGATGCCGTCGTTATCGGAATCCTCGAACAAACGAAACCAAGCGACCTCGGGCCTGAGGAAATGGGGACGGTCGGCCTGCGGCTCGCCGAGCTCGGTTTCCTGACGGCGCGCGATTACCTGGAAGCTCTTCTGGAGGAATTTCCCGCCTCACCGCATCGGGCTCTTGCCTACCTTGGACTCGCACACCAAGCCATGCAGGAGGACGATCCGGAGGAAGCCATCCGCCGCGCCGGGCAGCTCGTGGCGGATTTTCCAGCACACCCGAGAGCCGTCGAGGGACGGTTGCTTCTGGGCGACGCTCTGATCGCCGACCGCCGATTTGAAACAGCAACGGACGTCCTCGAAGAAACCCTGCGCCTGCGGGAGGCTCGGGGGCGGCCCCACGCGGAAGCCCTGACCCGCCTGGCGCGGGTGATGGAAGCGACGAATCGTCCGGAGCGGGCCATCGCCTACCACCAACGCGTCTACAACATGTATCGGGGTTATCCGGATCTGGTTGCCCGGGCCTACCGCGAATCGGCCCGACTTTTCGAAGCCCGGGAGGATCTCCCGGCGGCCCATCGGACGTGGACCGAGTTTGCGGAATTTGCCGAAGCGCACCTTCCCGAGGCCAAGGGTGAGGCTCAACGGGCGGCGGCTTCTTTGTTCCCCCTCCTGCCCATGGCTGATACCCTCAAGCCAACTGCCGGCGAAGGGACCACCCCGGAGGGATGATGATCGGGAGTCGAAACACTCCAATTGGACGACCGTTGCCAATCGCCAGAATACTGCGGTCGCTCTCTGCCGTCGTTATTCTTCTGGTTCCGCTCAAAATCTGCGCGGCCGAAAACGAACGCGCAGTGCAGCCTGAGCCGACTGATACAACATCCCCCGAGGAGAGGCTTGAAGCGCGAGGCGAGGTTGAAACACGGCACGGTCGGCGTTTTGAAGGCCGCATTATCGGTGCGGATGCAGAGACCTTGCGCCTGCAGATCACGGAAGGCCACGGCAGCGCCGAGATCACCTTTTCCAAGGAAGACGTCGTCTCTCTGCGCCTCACCGGAAACAGCGACTTCGCTGCCTTTGAAGAACGTCGGGCGGCTGGCGACAACGAAGGGGCCTTCATGCTCCTGCGTGCTCTCTATCATCAACGCGCGCCTCTCCTTCATTATCTATCGGATGGAGACCGCGCCTTTTTCCTCGATTCTCTCCAGCAATTTCGACTCGGAGGCGATCCCCTGACGGCTATCGCCTTATCCCGGCAACTCGAGCCCCTCGTGGACGCCGCCTCTGCCGGACGGATTCTGGCGCGTGAACGCATCCTCTCCTACCTGCAACTTGAGCTCATGGACGAAGCAAAGGAAGAAGCCGAAAAATGGGTCTCCAAACAGCCGATATTCCTGGAATCCACCGTCGGTCATTACGCACTTGCCCGGATTCACCTCACCGACGGCAAATCCGAAGAAGCCCTGGAACATGCGCTTACTGCCGTGGTTTTTGCCACCGATGGAGCGGACTATCTTGAGCATTGCTACCGTCTTGCCATTCGGATCGCAGAAAGCCTCGGAGAGACCTCAACAACCCAAAAGCTCCGGGATGAGATGGAACGCCGATACCCCGCGAGCCCAACTTCAGTAATCACACCCTCCCCTTAATGACCCATGCAATGAACTTATCGAAACGTCCACGACTCCTCCTGCTGCTGCCCGCTCTCCCCTCCATCACCCATGCAGCTGACACCTTTGACGAATCTGCCAGCCTCTTCGATCTGCTCCATCAGGGAGGCTGGGCCATGATTCCACTGGGGCTCCTTTCGCTCGCGATGTTTTACCTGATCTTTCACTGCTGGCACCAAACAAACAAAAAGCGCTACCACAGCGCACCGCTCCAGACAGAGCTCATTGAACTCATGCGCCGCCGTGAGATCGGGAAGGCGTTAACCCTTCTGGAAGAACGGAACACTGTCCTGAGCCGGATTCTCAGCGTTGCCCTCGTGCGGGCGCGGGTGGACCAGGAGGATGCCCGCCGATCAGCCGTGGAAGAAAGTTTCAGCGAGTATGCTGAAGCTGAGGAGAACGCCGTCAGCCAATGGATCAACTACCTGAATGTCATTGCCACCGTAGCCCCAATGGTCGGACTCCTCGGGACGGTGAGCGGAATGATCGGTGCCTTTCAAAAGATCGGCCATGCGGGGATGGGACGCCCGGAAGAGCTTGCGGGCAACATCGGCGAGGCCCTCATAACCACCGCCACCGGACTCGTCATCGGCATCCCGGCAATGATGGTGTATTTCATCTTCCGCAACCGCCTCAACCTGCGGATGCTCGCAACGCATCAGGAAGGCGCTCAACTCATCGAAGCCTTGGCCGATGCTCCGCCCCTACCCAACAGCACCGAACGGCATCCTGAGGTTTCAGCCGCGACACAGCACTGACAAGCGCGCCACACCGGGCTTAGAGATACAGCTTTGTCGGGTCAAAGTGCGGGCACCCGATGCTGAAGCATCTGAGCGCGAAAAGCCCACATCGAGGCATCGCCCAGCTCAAAGATCCGGTCCAAGGCCTCTCGCATTCCTTCGCTATTGCCAGCTTCCCAATAAACAACCGCGAGGTGGTAGGCGGCTTCTGCCCGCGTCACATCCAGGGCCATCCGGTCTTCTGCCAGGATCTCCAAGCCCAAGCGCGCATCTTCGGTCTGGCCGAGCATGAGCTGGCTCATGGCAACGCCGAGGCGGGCGCGGTCTCCCAGAGGATTGCCCTGAAGGACATCAACGGCGCGCTGGTAATACGCCAAGGCCTGCCCGAAGTCCTCTTCAGTATAGACCGCCTCCGCCAGTTCCATCCACGTCACCCCAGCGAGTGGATGTTTGGCATATTCCTCGGCAAAGCTGATCTGCTCGACACTCGATGAAGCCGCCATGTAAGCTTCCCGCACACCTGCCTCGCGCTGTTCACCGACATAAGTTGAAATTTGGTAACCAAGGACGATAATAGCCCCCAGCGCGATCGCTATGAAAATCCCGATTCCGTTTTTCTCCCAGAACTTATTGAACCGCTCCTCCACATCAGCGTCGGGCGGCAGGCCACTTTCCTGCTGTTGGCGTTGCCGCCGGGCTGCTTCGAGGGGATCTTCGCGCTGGTCTTGCTTTTTCATTTATACATGTAAAATCCATCGGTTTCCCCGATTTCGTGCAGGGCGTCAACCGGAAAGGCTGGGTGACACCCGAAGAGATGAGCGGTCTCGCCCATCTGGTTCTGAAGAAACCGTAAAAATCCAACCGATTCTTTCTAAGGAATTGACCCCACCCCGAGCCGGATCAAATTCTGCACAAACGCTATTGGAGGAAAATTTAAGTGTCCATTGATGTCGAAATTGAGCGGGACCTTCCTGATGTTCTTGTGCTGAAACTGCGAGGAGAACTTCAGGGACTGAGCCTGCAGGAGGACGAAGCACGCCTCCGGATCCTGACGCTCGCGGCGGCGCGCCCGGCCGTCTTCGAACTGGGAGGGCTGCTCGCACTGGATGACAACGGCGTCCGCCTACTCATTCGACTGGCTCGCGCGCTGCATACGAAACGGAGCAAATTGAGTATCGCGAGTCCCAATGCGTTTGTTGAGCGGACCTTGCGAATGGCGAACCTCCATACCCTGATTCCGATTTTCGCCAGCGTTGATGAAGGGCTCGAGTGCATGGAGATCGGCACGGCAACGACCGTAAATTCCCAAAACTGAGAACGCATCGCTCTCCAGCGAGGAACGCTTCGGGGTCCGGGAGAGGGAAAAGCACGGCGGGCTTGAAAGGTGGAGGGGGAAACCTTTTGGTTCTCGGCAACATGGGGAATTCCTTCGGCAAGCTGTATCGGATCACAACCTGGGGCGAAAGTCATGGCGGCAGTGTAGGCGTCGTCATTGATGGATGCCCCCCGGGCCTGCCGCTTCAGGTTCAAGACATCCAGTCCGAGCTGGACCGGCGGCGTCCGGGGCAGAGCGACATCTCCACCCCCCGGAAGGAGCTGGATCAGGTTGAAATTCTTTCGGGCGTACACGACGGCTTCACCCTGGGAACGCCCATTGCGATGAACGTGAGGAACAAGGATGCACGACCCGAAGCCTACAAAGAGATGGCTGCATCCTTCCGGCCATCCCATGCCGACTACACCTACCAGGCGAAATTTGGACGACGCATGGCCGAAGGGGGCGGCCGATCCTCTGCCCGCGAAACCATTGGCCGTGTCGCCGCCGGGGCCATTGCCCGCAAAGTCCTGAGCCTCGGCCACGGCATCCGGATCATCGCTTACGTCGAGCGCGTCCAGGACATCGCCATGCCGGAGGCGGAGACCCTTCCCGACCACGAAGCTATTGAGAAAACATCCGTCCGCTGCCCGCACGAAGAAACAGCCCAAGCAATGATCGAGCGGATCAAGGCGATGCGCGCGGAAGGTGATTCCGTCGGAGGTGCCATCCGCTGCCACATCACCGGATTGCCTCCCGGATGGGGCGCACCTGTCTTTGACCGCCTCGAAGCCGATCTCGCCAAGGCCATGCTCTCGATTCCAGCGACAAAGGGATTTGAGGTCGGCAGTGGCTTTGGCGGGACCTTTCTTACCGGAAGCCAGCACAATGATGCCTTTGAGAGCCGAGGCGGTCGCGTCCGAACGGTCACCAATCGCTCCGGGGGGGTGCAGGGAGGCATCAGCAACGGCGAAGACCTCTACTTCTCGGTGGCGTTCAAGCCAACCGCTACCATTTTGCAAAAGCAAAAGACGGTGGATCTCAAAGGCAACCCCATCGAGCTGATGGGCAGGGGGCGGCATGACCCTTGCGTCCTTCCCCGCGCCGTGCCCATTGTTGAAGCCATGGCAGCCCTCGTCCTCATCGACCACGCCATGCGACACAGCGCTCAGCGCCACACGTTTCAGATTGAATCCCCATCACCAGAACAGGGATGAGCGACATCTACATCATTCTCGGTGCCGGTGAGTCAAACCGCACGGCCCTGACCCGCTTCCTCGCGCACAACGGCCTTACGACGGAGGCCTACCCCGCTGTTGTTTACGGCGTTCAGGAAGAACTCAACGAAGATCCGGAGGCCGCAAGAATGCTCGAAGCCGATGCGACCTGCGCGGTGCATGGGCTCCCGCGGGGCTGGGCGGCAACCGAAGATCCTCTGCCCCTCCCCCCCGACGAGGGGACGCTCTTCTTTCTCACCGATGGACGCGCCAATCCCGTTGACGAGCTCGAAGCCCTGAAGGCCTGGATCACCACGCATGGTCTCAACCTCGCCCGAATCTTTACCGTTGTCGATTGCGCCCTTCTGGAAAAGGAATCCGGAGCGGGTGCCTGGTACGACGCCTGCATCCATTTCAGCGATGTTGTCCTTCTCGCCAACCGGACCGACGTATCGAAAAAGTGGGTGCACGACTACGAAAAGCAGCTCCGCCGCCAGGCCCTCCCCTGCCACATCAGCTACGTCAAAAAAGGGGGAACGGTGGATACCCCCCTTGAACTTCTCTTTCCCGAAGCGCGACGGATTTCTCTTTTCTTTGATGCCGATGATGCGTCGCCCGAGCCCATCCTGGAGGTTGAAATCGAGGGTGACGCAGACGAAGATGATGTCGACCCAAGGGATCCCCAGTCCGATCCCTACCTCAAGCGCACGGACGCCGGATACCGGGCCAAGCGCCTCGTTGATATCACCCGTTTTCTTCCCCACTGAACATGCCAAGGCTTTTCCCCGACTGGATTCGATGGTTCATTTCCTGTGCCTGCCTGATTCTGTATGCTTCTCCGATAACTGCCCAGGAAGAATCCAGCGACGAAAATGAAACCTTGTTTTCATACCGTCCAATCCTGGCGATCAATGAGTTTTTCGATACACAGCTCCCGGGAACACTCGACAAGTTCAATCTGAGCCTCGAATTCCGCCCTCGCTTCAGCGATTTGATTCGGCGGGAGTTTATCCGCTTTCCTTTCGTCCTTCGGTATGGTGCCACCGATCGCATCGAGATCGGCGCGTTGCTTACGCCCATTGCGCCCAACCCGTTTCGTGCCGGGTCTGACCGGAGATGGTCTCCCGGAGAAGCCGGAGCTCTGATTCGAATGGATTTCGACCCGATCCTTCGCATCTGGGATCATGCCACCCTGGAGGTTGTCCTGCGGCAGCCCTTGGGGCGCCCCCCCGCCAAGCTCATCGATGGCTACACCCGCCTCCAGCCCGTTCTCTCGGTCTCACGGACAGCCTTTATTCCGGAGCTTGTGGCCTTTGCCAATTTGAGCTACGATTACGCCCTCGGCTCGTGGGGCCGGGCGAAACCAAGCCCCGACCACGCCATCCGCCAGAACGTGATGTCCATAGGCCCCGGCCTCCTCTACAAGCCGGACGAACTCGGTTATTTTATCGCCTACAGGCTGAAGCACATCGACGAACCGCAGGAATTCCGCTGGGCCCACGTCTATCACATCGGCGTTGTCTGGGAAATTCCCCTCGCGCGGTCCCGCTCCTGGAAGTTGCCCGGCCATTGGCAGGTCGAGGCGGGCTACCGTCTGACCGATGAACAACAACGCTCCATTGCCCATGCCATCACGTTGCGCGTGCGCTGGCGGGGGGACCTGAAGGCGCTCTTCAAGAGAGAGCCAATGGCTGTGCCGGAACACAGATCCGGCAACAACGGCGTTCACCAATTCATTCCAAGATGACCCGCTTTCCGCTTCCGGCGGACCGATAAGCAGCGAGAACAAGGTCCACCGCTTTCCGCGCTTCAGAGAAAGGCACCTGAGGCGACCGCTTGAGGCGAATTGACTCCACAAAGTCCGCAATCATCCGGGGATGGCTGGGACCATAATGAGATTTCACCGCCGAGAGCCGCTGGGCTTCTTCCAGTTCATCAGCCGCGGCCTGGAGCTCCGCCGCCAATTGCGGGTCGCGTGCCTGAATGCCGACGAGATGCCCGTCTTCAACTGTCAGGACGGCCTCCTTGCCAACAACCTGAAAGCGGGAGGACCAGCTCAAATGGCTGGCGGAACTCCCGTGAAAGGAGGCGAGCGCCCCGCTCTTCAGCTCCATCGAGAGGCTGGCGGTATCCTCGGTATCGATCACACCTTCATGGCCAAGATTCGCCGTGATGGCCGCCACCGATCTTACACCCTGACCGATCCAGAGAATCTGATCGAGGAAGTGGATTGCCTGATTGATCAGCAAAGAGCCCCCCTCGGAAAGGCTCCGCCCGCGCCAGGGAGAATCAGTGTAATATTCCTGACTCCGATAACAGTTCAGGTGAGCATCGATATGGACGAGGTCCCCGATGCGCTTCTCCCGAACGCATTCGCACAGAAACCGATAGCAGGCGTCGAAGCGATGCTGGAAAACACCTTCGGCCACAAGTGATTGCTTTGCCGCCGCCTCGACCATCGCATCCAAATCCTGGGTACGGGTAGCGAGCGGCTTCTCGCAGAGCACATGCTTCCCCGCTTCGAGGGCGGCAATGACCTGGGAAGCGTGATCGGCATGGCCCGTGCAGACGGAAACGGCGTGAACGTCCTCCCGCGCCAAAAGGTCTGCCAAGCTAACATCGGCATGCTCGATCCCATAGCGTTCTGCCAGCGCTTTGGCCCGCTCCGGAACCGTGTCGCAAACCGCCACGACCCGGGCACCATCGTGCAGTTGAAAACTCTCGATGTGCGCGGGCGCGATCACACCACAGCCAACAATGCCAATACCAAGAGGATCTTCATTCATGGGGAAAATTCTGTTTTCAAGTGTTCGATCTCAGAAAGAAATTTACCCTTCACCGCTTCATCCAGCAGCGCCACCTCAAAGCCGTTAGCGGCGAGGCCTGCCAGGTCCGACACCGTAAACCCATGTATCCGGGCGAGCATCAGGTATTCCTCGTGCAGGCGGTTTCCGAACGACAAAGGGTCATCCGTGCTCACCGTACAGCGGACACCCGCCTGGAGCATTGCCGGGAGCGGATGCGCTCCGAAGCCCGGAACGACCCCGAGCTTGACGTTACTAATGGGACAAACGTCGCAGACGACGCCCTCAGACGCCATGCGCTCGAGGAGTGCAGGGCTCTCGGCGGCACGGACCCCATGCTGGATCCGCTTCACACCAAGCTCGCCCAGAACCCGTTCGACGAAGTCCGGTCCGTCAAACTCCCCGGCGTGCGCCTTTGTCATCTTTCCGGCGGCGCGGGCACGCGACCAGAAATCTGCGGTCCACGGCTCCAGCGGGATTGTTTCCGGGCCGTGGAGATCAATTCCATCCAGCTCCGGCCATTCGAGACTGGCTTCGATAAAGGAGCGCGAGCCTCCGTGGTACCCGTTGTGATGAATGCCCATGAAGACACGGACTTCCATTCCTTCAGGTGCCGCTGCCTTAATGGCCCGAGCGACCGCCTGCCCATCCAATTTGGAAAACTCAATCGCACCGGAAGCAAAACTCGTTTCGAGGTAGCGCACATTTTCCTCCTCAAACAACCGACGGAGGACAACCCCCGCTGCCTGCGCATAGCGCTCGACCGAGGTGAAGAACGGCAGCGCCATCCTCAGAAGCTCCTCCTCAAAATGCGCGAAACTCGTGAAGCGAAAATCATCTTCCCACGATGCCGGCGGGGCGCTGAAGCGCTTGCTGTCGAGGGCATGAAGAAGCTCCCAGGGAAGCGCACCTTCTATATGCAAATGCGTTTCCGTCTTCGGCAATCGATGAATGAAGACCGAGAGGTCCGGATGGATGGTAAAAGACATTGGCGGATCAGCTAATCTCTCAAACATCCGGCCCGATCGCACCGCCGGTTTCACCGACCTGCCCCGAAGGAGCATTTCCCAGAAGGTATTCCGGATTCAGGCTCTGCAAGTCCTCGGGAACAAAGAGCCCATCCCGCCGGATGAGTTCACCATCGAAGTGAATTTCGCCCCCGCCATATTCCGGACGCTGAATGCAAACGAGGTCCCAATGCACCTGGGATCGGTTTCCGTTATCGGTTTCGCCCTCGTAAGCCTGCCCTGGTGTGAAATGAAAGCTGCCAGCGATCTTCTCATCAAAAAGGATGTCACGCATCGGCGAGAGAATGTAGGGATTGAAGCCGATGGCGAACTCTCCGATAAACCGCGACCCTTCGTCGGTATCAAGAACGGCATTCAGCCCTTTGGCATCTCCGGCACAGGATGCTTCAACAATCTTCCCCTTCTCAAAGCGAAGGCGAACACCGTCGTATGAGGTTCCCTGATAGACCGTGGGAACGTTGTACTGCACGGTCCCCTCAACACTATCGATCACCGGCGCGGTGAAGACCTCACCATCAGGAATGTTGCGCTCACCGGTGCACATGACCGCCTTGAGGCCCTTGATGGAGAAGCGCAGATCGGTCCCCGGTCCGCTGATGTGGACGGCATCGGCCTCATCCATCCGACGCTTCAATGCCTTCTGCCCTGGAATCATCCGGGCGTAGTCGAGCGTGCACACGCGGAAGTAGAAATCCTCAAAGGCTTCCGTGCTCATCAAGGCCTGCTGGGCCATTGCCGAGGTCGGCCACCGGAGGACCACCCACTTCGTCTTTCCGACCCTCCAATCCTGCACCGGGCGCATCTTTCCCAGCGCGGACTTGAGGCGTTCCACCGGAACGTCCGAGGTCTCGAAAATGTTTCCGGACCCGCGTAAGCCGATATAGGCTTGGAGCCCCTTCATGCGCTCGAGCTCGATCCGGGCGTGATATTCGTACTGCGCCTCGGTGGCTCCCAGGAGAAGTTCTCTGGATACGCGGTTGTGGTTAATCTGAACGAAGGGCACCGCGTTTCGCTTCCGCACGGCCCGAACCAGGGCAATAACGATGGCGTCAGGAACATCATGCGCATCAATGAGGACGCGCTCGCCCTCCCTGAGATCCACCGAGTAGCCCACGAGGGTTTCGGCAAGTTCAATGAAGCGGGAATCCATTTGCCGATTCAGGCTCCAACTCCGGCAGGATTCAACTCTCTATTGCCCACGGCGGATGACCGGCCCGGCAAACTGCACTTCGAAACGATAGACTTTCTTGCGCCGGTTGATGATCTCACCGGTCTTGAGGTCAATCCGTTCGGGGACCTCGACCTTCCGGATATCGATCAAAGCCTGGTAGCCGCGCTCGGAAAAGACATCGATAAACATGGCTCGCGCATCGGGATCGTCGAACAGCTTATCCTCGGAGCTGAAGCGGGCCCTCCCGGAAACCGCATGCCGGATCACGATCGGCATGAAAGTGCCCTCAATCCGTTCAACCACGCGCTCAAAGAGGTCACGCCTCTCCCGGACGTAAGTGTCCAACCGCTCCACGAGCACCTGCCGCGCATGGATCACGATCGAGGAAGCAATCGGAATCCGCGCAAGAATATCATAGGTTGCCTGATCCAGCTCGAGCGAGCTCTGGTATTTTAGCTCGCGAACGATGCTTTGCTGAACCGCCTCAACCGAATCCTGCGCGTTGACGAAGTGGTAATAGAAGATCTCGCGCAGGGACGTGAGGGATTCGTAAGTGATCTCCTTGAAAGTCCGGTAGCGATTGCGCGCCGAGGCAACACTCAGGTCTGTCCTGCGCACCTCGACCCGCCCATTGCCCGTGGCGAGCGCGCGCTGGTTTGCCTCCTGCATTTTTCGCCCGCGCTCGACCTGGCGCTGCACCGAGGTGTTCTCGTCGACGTACAGGACAATGATGTGAAAGATCGGCTTGTGGATGACCTTCTCCTGCGGGGTGCCAACGTACTTCCGCCGAAGCTCCATCAACTTCTGGTAGAAAAGCTTGAGGCACTCGACCTGAACCTTGGTGCGCGGGTAGCCATCCACCACCACCCCCGTCCGCCGCTCGGGAAGAAGAAGCTCCCGCATCAAAAGCGACGTCACCTCACGGTCCCCGACCATCATACCGGCATCCTTCAGGCGCCGCGCCTCAGCGCTGTTCAACAGATCGCTGATGACAATCGGCTGAGCCGTCAGGCCACAGTACTCCATGATGAAGCGTGTCTGTGTTCCTTTGCCCGCGCCCGGAGCCCCGTTGAGCCAGAAGATCTCACGGGGAAAGGCCAGGTTCTGCTCCCCAAATTCCTCCACCAGGCCATTCCAGACCGACGAGAAAATCAGCTGAGCATCCTTGATTTCAAGGTCCAGCGTCTTGACTGCGTCTTCATTCTTTCTCGGCACAGGGTTCGGCATCTTTAAGGGGTTCGCACGCGAAGAAGTTCGCGACACAAAACGCTCAGTCTGTGTGTTATTTTCCCCCGGAAGCAAGCTCACAGTCACATCTGAATGCCGCTTTCCATGCTGGCGCGGGCACGATGCGGCGACAGTTCCCGCTTTACATATCAACTTATCCTGATTCATTGATGGATACAAATGACAATGAATCGACCCATTTCAGACCTGCTTGTGCGGGAGCGGCCGGTACTTTCGGTAGAATTTTTCCCACCCAAGGACGAAGCGGGCGGTGATCAGATCGTGCAGGCAGCGCTTGAGATCAAGGAGCAAGTTCGGCCTGACTTTGTCTCGATCACCTATGGGGCTGGCGGAACGACGCGGGAGCGAACTTTCAAGTATGCGAAGCTGTTGAAGGAACAGTATGGTTTCGAAGTGATGCCGCACCTGACCTGCGTGGGTTCTTCCCGCGACGAGATGCGCGAGATCGTGGAGGAGTATCGGGCGGAGGGGTTCTGTAACATCATGGCGTTGCGGGGCGACCCCCCGCGGGGGGAAACGGCGTTTCGCCCTCACCCGGACGGCTTCCATTATGGGAGCGAGCTCGTTGCCTTTCTGCGGAGTAACTTCAGCGGCTTCAGCCTGGGGGTGGCGGGTTACCCTGAGGTCCACCCGGAAGCACCTGATGCCGCCACCGATCTGCAAAACCTGCGGAAGAAGGTGGATGCCGGGGCCTCTTTCATCACAACTCAGCTCTTCTACGACAACGACTCCTTCCGGCGGTACGTCCGCGGCTGCCGTGAGATTGGCATTGATGTGCCGATTATTCCCGGGCTGATGCCAATCCGATCAGCCAAGCAAGCGCGTCGTTTCTGCCAGAATATCCCAGCCGAGCTCGACCAGGCCTTGACCGAAGCCGGCGATGATCCGGAGCAGACGCACGAAGTCGGAGTCAATTGGACGCACCGCCAGATTCGGGAGCTCCTCAATGAGGGTGCGCGAGGTGTCCACCTCTACATCATGAATCGATCGGCCATGGCGATTGAAGTGGTGCGACGTTTGCGCCAGGATGGCATTTACGGCTGACGGCCAAGGGCGCAAAAGCGTTTGCCACGAGGGATAAGCGGCTCTTGGGTCGGGACAAGCAAACCGCAGCGAGCCGGCCTCTGGCTGATTCCATCCGCACCCGTCCATGAGCCACCCACCGAAAGCCCGCCTGCAGCATGTCCTCAACCTGGGACTGCTGCTCTGGCTGTGGGCGGACTTCATCGCCGTGTTCTTCAACGAGTGGCAGCACAACGAACAGTATTCGTTTGGCTTCCTCGTTCCGTTTCTGGTGGCCTACACGGTTTATCTCCGCTTCGTGCCGAAGCCAGCAGCAGACCACTGGGCGGGTTCGGCGGTCTGGGCCCGGTTGCTCGCGATCGCGCTGGTGAGCTTGATTCCCCTGCGCATCGTGCTGGAAGCGAATCCGGAGTGGAGGTTGGCGCTGTGGGCTTATGCGCTCATCGTATATGCGGCCACCTGCCTGTTGCTCGGGGCCTGGGGCGGGCGCAACTGGTTTCGCCACTCGGCGGGCGCATTTCTCCTGATGCTCTTTGCCGTGCCGTGGCCTACTTTTCTGGAGCAGCCTCTGGTCGAAGCGATGGCGCTGACGGTGGCTGAGCTCGTTACGGGCACGATCGGATTCGCCGGCTACTACGCGGTCCGACAGGGAACAACCATTGAGTTGTTCAATGGCTACGTGGGGGTGGAAGAAGCCTGCAGTGGCATCCGGTCCTTGCAGAGCTCCCTCATGGGAGCCTGGTTTATTGGGGAGGTTTACCGCTGGTCTCCCCAGCTGCGGGGCGGATTCCTCCTCATGGGGGCCGCCTTTGCCTTCGGATTGAACGTGATCCGAACCCTCATCCTGACCGTGATGATGATTCAAGGCGGTCCCGAACGTGCGGAAGCCGTCCACGACTGGCTCGGCCAAGGATTCAGCATCGCCGCCCTGGGTATTTTGATCTTCAGTGGTGTCCTCCTCCAATTCATCCTGCGCCGGTGGGCTCGCGGTCGACAGGATGACGTCCGCGAACCCGTGGTGGAACCCCGTCCAGTTTCATGGCTGCGCCCGGAGCGCATCGCGCTCTTGCTCGGGGTCTTGGCGGCCAGTCACCTCATGGCGGCAGCCTGGTATTATCGCTCCGAAGTGGCCAACCCACAGCCCCTGGTCATCTTCGACTGGGATGCGCTCCAGCTGGCCCCGGAGTTTCCCGAGATCTCGCCGGCGATCCGAAACCAGTTGCGCTACTCCGAAGGGTATCAGGCACAGTGGACGGGCCGGTCGGAAGAGGAATTCTCGATCGTCTTTGCCTTTCGGTGGGAGAAAGGAAGCATCTCCTCCTTCGCCGGGGTGCATCGCCCTGAAACCTGCCTCCCCGCAGCCGGATTCACCCTCCGCGAGAGCCGGGCCGCCACGGTGGTGCCCCTGCATGGCCAGATGATCGCCTTCGACGGCTACCTCTTCGAAGACGAAGCGCGCCGCTTCTATGTCTTCTTTGCCGTCTGGGATGAGGTTCCCGGACGCGGCCTTGCTGTGGCGCGCGGCTGGCGCGAGCGGATCCTGCAGGCCTGGAAGGGGCAACGCGTTGAGAACCGCCATTCGGTCCAGATTGTCTTCAGCGGTCCCCGAACCTTCGCCGAAGCGGAGGATCGCTTCCGCTCACTCCTCCAGGCCGCGTCAACCGTGGGGGCTGTCCCCGGAGCCGCCTATTGAGGGCTGGCAAATGATCCGAATTTTAATGGATTCGACCGGAGCGGCCTCTATGGTCACCCTATCAAACTTTCAATGAGTCTCATCGATCAACTCCTGGACAAACTGCAGCGGCATCCGAAACGAGTTGTTTTTCCGGAAGGTTCCGACGAACGCATCATCCAGACCGCACGCCTGTTTGCCACCCGTCGCTGCGGCGTCCCCGTCCTCCTCGGTAACCGCGCCGAGATCAAGGAACGCGCCCACCGCCTCGATATCCGTCTCGACGGCATCCGCATTTTAGAGCCGAAGCGAAGCGAAGACTTCGAGCTCTTCCTGCCCATGATTGACGCTCATCCGCGCTACAGCTCGCTGGATATGGCGGAGAAGCAGGAATTGCTGCTGAACCGCCACAATTTTGCCGCTTTCATGCTGGCCTCGGGCCGGGTCGATGCCCTCGTCGGCGGGGCGACGGCCATCTCTTCCAGTGGACTGCGATCGATCTTCCGGATCATTCCTCGTCAGGCGGGTGTGAAAACGGCCTCCTCCATGCTCATTTTGGACCAGGAGAAGCGGGAATTCGGCTTTGGCGGACTCTTGTTTCTGGCCGACTGTGGCGTCATCCCCGAGCCCGATGTGGACCAGCTGGCAGACATCGCCGTGACGACCGCTGATATTGCCGCGCACCTCACCAACGAAAGCCCGCGCGTGGCCCTGCTGTCCTACGCGACGCGCACAAAGGACGCCGATCGCCCGGGGCTGCAGAAGATCCGCCAAGCTTGCGAGCGAGCGAAAGAAAAGGCCGCCGCGCGCGGCATCGAGCTTTTCATTGATGGAGAGCTTCAGCTCGATGCCGCTCTCGATCCAACAGTGGCAGAGCAGAAAGGGGTGGGCCGCTCGCCCGTAGCGGGTCGCGCGAATGTCTTGATCTTTCCCGACCTCAATTCCGGGAATATTGCTTCGAAGCTGATCCAGGTCGTGGCCGGAGCGCGTACCTATGGACAAATCATTACCGGGCTCAACCGCCCTTGCGCCGAGATCAGCCGCGGGGCTCACGCCTATGATATCTTTGGGACAGCTGTCATTACTGCCTGCCAGGCCATCGAACGCAGCTTCCTTTACGGCACCGAACCCCCTCACGAGTCATGACTCAACCCACCCGTCCCTCCAGTCTCACGGCAGGTGAGCGCGGCCCAGGCTCCTTGCAGACGCAGCCGCTGAACCGTGACATCCCGCGCCTCTTTGTCGCCGCCACGCACCAGAACGAAGGAAAAACGACAACCTGCCTGGGGCTGTTTGCCGCTCTCCGCCGGAAGTTTTCAAAGGTGGGTTACATCAAGCCGATCGGTCAGCGCTTCATCGAAGTGGACGGTATCATGATCGACGAGGACTCCTACCTCCTGAACAGCATCTACCAGGTGCAGGTTCCGATCGAGGCCATGAGCCCGGTTGCCATCGACAGCACCTTTACCCGTCGCTATCTGGACGATCCGGATGCGGTCCATCCCTCCCTGGTGGATAAGATCGTTCGCGGGTTTGATCGCAGCGCCTATCAGAAGGATGCCGTCATCATCGAAGGATCCGGCCATGCGGGCGTCGGTGCGATCTGCGACCTGTCCAATGCCCAGGTCGCCCGATTGCTCGGAGCCAAGGCCATCATTGTGGCAGGAGGCGGCATCGGAAAACCCGTCGACGAAATCACCCTGAATCTCTCCCTCTTCGAGAAGCAGGGCGTCGAAGTTGTCGGAGCCATCCTCAACAAGGTGCACCCGGAGAAGGCGGAAATGGTCGAAACCTATGTCCGCAAAGCATTGGACCGGATGAATCTCCCCCTCTTGGGTGTGATCCCGGAGCAGGAGCAACTGGCAGCCCCAAACCTCTCGCAGATCGTGGAAGAAGTAAACGGCCGCTGGCTCAACGCCCGTCGTCAAGGGATGCACGAACGGGTCACGCAGGTCGTTGTCGGAGCAATGGCGGCACGCGGAATCATCGATCTCTTTGCCCCTGGAGTGCTGGTTCTAACGCCCGGAGACCGGGACGACATCCTCCTTGCCGCCATCGCCGCAGCCGGCGTTGCGCAACAACAACTGGTCTCGGGAATCGTCCTTACGCGCGATGTTCTGCCACACCCCAAGCTCATGGAGATGCTGGCCCGCACCACCATCCCCATCGTCATCACCAGCCACGAGAGCTACGCCGTCGCTTCAAAGATCCACTCCATGACAGTAAAAACGCAGCCTCATGACCTCGACAAGATCCCAATCATCCAGAAGCTCATCGCCGATCATATTGACATGGACATGCTCCTGCCGCGCCTCAAATCAAGCCGCTTTCCGTGAAGTGAATCAGGCGGGCGGCTGATACTCGACGAGGGCCTGAAGGCTTTCGAAATGTCCGTCAAGGTTGGCCCAGTTGGCCTCTCCAGGGCGCCCGACCAATTCCTCAAAAACAGCCCGCTTGCGCGTTTTCAATTCCTCCATGCGCTCCTCGACCGTCCCTTGGCTGATCATTCGATAGATGAAAACCGTCTGCTTCTGACCGATTCGGTGAACGCGATCGACCGCCTGCGCTTCCACTGCCGGGTTCCACCACGGGTCCATCAGGAAGACGTAGTCCGCACTGTGGAGCGTGATCCCCACGCCGCCTGCACGGAGACTCACGAGGATGATCCCGCCCTTGCGCGACTCCTGAAAGGCCTGCACAGGGGCCTGCCGATCGCGGGTGCGCCCCGTCAACTCGAACAGGGGCAACTCGGGCAGGGCGGTCTCGATGGCAGCGCGGGTTCGCTTCAGAAATCCGACAAACTGGCTGAAGATGACGACCTTGCTCCCCGCCTCTACAACCTCGACCAGTTTTGGAATGAGACTCTGCAGCTTTCCGCTATGGCCCTGCTCAATGTGCAGCGAAGGAACAAGCGAGGGATCGCAGCAAATCTGGCGCAGACGCGTCAGCAGGCTGAGAATCCCCATTCGATTGACCTTCAAGTTTTCCGACAACCCGCCTGAAAACGCCAGCGCGCCCCGCTCGGCCAACTGGCGGTAGGCCTTCTTCTGCGGATCGGTCAATGGGCAGAAAAGCGTCACCTCCACCTTGTCTGGCAACTCCCGTGCGACCTCACGCTTCGTCCGACGCATGATGAAGGGGGAAATCTGCCGTACCACCTGCTGTGTTTCCGTCTCCGGTGAGGCCGCCAGCGCTGTTTCCAGACGCCGCCTGGAACCCAGCAGGCCCGGCATCAGAAAGCGGAAAATCGTCCACAGGTCGAGATGCCGGTTCTCCACCGGCGTGCCGGTCATCGCCAGCCGATGAGTGGCCTTCAAGGCAAAGCAGGCCTGCGTCACCTTGGCATCGGGATTCTTGATGAACTGCGCTTCATCCAGCACCAGAAAGGCCCAGGACACAGGTTCCAGGTCTTTGCGGCGACGACGGAGTTGCGAGTAACTAGCCAGCCACAACCGATCCGCATTCCCTGCCCCGACCACCGAATCCTTTCGCAGGACCTCGGTCCGGATACCGGGGAAATGGCGTTCCACCTCCATCTCCCAGACAGGGATCACACTGGCGGGACAGACCACCATCACCGGAGCACGCCGGTCCCACATGACATCGAGCAGGGACAGGATCTGCAGCGTCTTCCCCAGCCCCATCTCATCGGCAAGCAAGACATGGCACCCCATCCGCAACAATCGCCTCATCCAGGCGACACTGGCCTTCTGATAGGGACGCAACAGCCTGGGAAGTCCCTGTAACGGATCCTCCGCATCCTCCACCTCCCGACACCACGCTTCCATCGAGGCCGAAAGCTTCACCCCGATCTCGGCCCGGCCCAGGAATGAAAAAACCATGTAGCGCGGAAGTTCGTCCTCAAGGCGACGGCCCATGGAATCCAGCCAGGTCTCCAGAGGTCCCTGCGCCTCGGGAGCGAGGCGGACCAAGCCCATTTCGGGCAATACGAGGGTCTGGCCCCGACTGATCGCGAGGCGTTCGGCCATGTCATCGGAAACACTCAGACCATCGAGGAGAAACCCGATGCGAACGCGCATGCGCGTGCCCGTATCCTCCACCTGAATCTCCGGCTTGGCCTCCTGCACGCCCTCGCCCAAGCGCATCAAGCCGGGACCGACGCTGACCCGAAAAAGAGCCCGCCATTTCGGCAAATCGCGATTCACAAACGACGGAATCTTGAGCAGATCATCAAGAATGTAGTCACGTGGACCCTCCCGGTAACGGAAATGGGCCCGGCGGGCCGCCCCCGTCAGACGAATGAGCCGCTCCCGTTCCCGCAGGTCGGCTGCGGAATCGACAAAGGCATTGGGTCCGGTGCCCTCCCCTTCATTCCAGGTTGCCAACAACCGAATGCCGTGGGCCACGACTTCCAACCGCACGTGAAGCGTGCGCTTCGGCAAGTCCGGACGGGTAACGGCAGCGTGGCCATTGAGCCTGGGAGGCGGTGCCGGATCGCCCGTATTATTTTGTTTTGCCGGGACGGTCTCGGAGGATTCACTGCCACCGCCATTGGATTCCAAGCGCTTGTGCTTCCGCTTGCGCGAAGGAACAGCCTCCAATTCGTCGGCCAGCAACTCCTCAATTTCATACATTCCTGCCACCGCCAAGGCCCCCCCGGCAGCGTCATCCTCGGTCGATGAACGAAAGATCGGGCCGTCAGACCACTCGACCATGGCATAAGCTTCCGCCTTTCCTCGTTTCACCGAGATGATGGCGAGGTCCTCCGTCAACTCCATCGAACGGATCTCCCCCGAG
Source organism: uncultured Puniceicoccaceae bacterium (assembly GCA_964403935.1). Classification (GTDB taxonomy): domain Bacteria; phylum Verrucomicrobiota; class Verrucomicrobiia; order Opitutales; family Oceanipulchritudinaceae; genus SLLG01. The sequence goes on from CAYOIB010000001.1 coordinate 40,154, forward strand.
CGGTACAGCCGACGCCCAATGTCCAAAACGTCCCCCGTAAAGGCCGCCTCCCAAGGCTCCATCACCCGAGGGAGCCACGCCTCCAGAGCCGCTTGGCTGTACACGCGCTGCGCCGATTTCACCATCATTAAAATCCCTCACCCAAACAGGACCCCCAACCCCCCGCAAGCCCGAAGCCCCATGCACCACCTGGCGACTTGCCAACGACCGCGTTCCATGCGAGCAAAGTTGCCGTGGAGAAGGCCTCCCATCACCATTCCGTTCGCCGACGCGTCGAGTTTTCCGAAACCGACAGTGCCGGCCTTGTTCACTTCAGTAATTACTTCCGGTGGATGGAATTCGCCGAAGCCGACTACTTCCGCCAGCTCGGGATCACCCTCTTCGCGAGCAAATCCAGCCGGGGCTTTCCCAGAGTGCGGGCGGAATGCCAGTATTCGGAGCCTCTGGCTTTCGAGGACCTCGTTGAAATCCAGCTTTCCATCGAGGCGACCACCGGTCGGTCGATCACCTACGCCTTCCGCTTCCTGAAGGTGGTGCCCTCCGGCCTGCTGAGAGTGGCCAAGGGGCGAATGACCACTGTCTTTGTCGAACGTCTCCCGAATGGAAAGCTCCAGCCCCTGCCCCTCCCCGAGGTGCTTCATTTAGCCTTATCCGAGGCAACTCCTGAGGCTAAGCCCCAGGATCCTGATACCCAAGAAAGGGGTTGCCCTTGAGGCATGCGGGTTGTTCCCTCCTTGCCCATCTCACCTGTCAGAGCATAAGGAATATAAAAGAGAGCCCGACCGGAAGACCGGGGCCTCCTCCCCCGCTCCCGGCAGCATAAATCAGAATGATCCAGTTATCCCAGTGTTGGTAAACGAAGAAAAGTGCAGGAGCGGTCTACCCGTGGAAACGACGATTTCGCGGGACGGCCTAAACGAACTACCTCTCTTTCGTTTTGAGGGCGACATCCAGGTGATCAGCTCGGACGAGGACACCGCAGCCGCTGTCGCTCACCTCAAGCAGGAGAAGCTTCTGGGTTTCGACACCGAGACGAGACCCTCCTTTCAAAAGGGGCAGAACTATCCCCCGGCCCTGCTCCAACTCGCCAGCTCCTCCAAGGTCTATCTGTTTCAGCTTCTTCAACTAAAAGAGCTGGATCCCATCCTCTCGATCCTGAGCGATCACGCGATCTGTAAGGCCGGTGTCGCCATCCGCGATGACATTCGAAAGTTGCAGGAGTTTCACAGCTTCAAGCCCGGTGGCTTTCTCGAGCTTTCCAACCCCACGCAGCGAGCCGGCATCGTCAATACCGGCCTGCGCAGCCTCGCGGGGATCTTTCTCCAGATCCGGATTTCCAAAGGTGCCCAGGTATCAAACTGGTCGCGGAAGAACCTCACGGAATCACAAATCCGTTACGCCGCGACAGACGCCTGGGTAAGCCGCCAGATCTGTGAGCGCCTGCTCGAGCTGGGCATTCTCCGCGGCCACACCGCGGCTTGATGGGCTCCGTGCACCGCGCTTCCCGCTATGCCCCCTGAAGTCGCCATCGTCACACGGACAAAGGACCGCCTCCCGCTCCTGAGCCGGACTATCGACTCCGTCCTCGCCCAGAAGCACCGCGACTGGATCCATGTAATCGTCAATGATGGCGGCGATGCCGACGCCCTCGACACATTCCTCCAGACACGGCGCGAGGCCTACGGCAACCGCCTGAAAGTGATCCACAATGCCCAAAGCAGTGGGATGCAAAACGCGGCCAATACGGGGATCCAAGGCTCTGCGAGTACCTTCATCGCCATTCTCGATGACGATGATGCATGGCATCCCGATTTTCTTCAGGCGACCACGACATCCCTCAACAAGCACGGCCCGGCCGCTCGCTACCAAGGTGTGGCCGTCCAAACGCTAAAGGTGCTTGAAACGCTGGAGGGCGGAAACGTTCAAGAGATTGAGCGAGAGCCCTACCAGCCAATCAAAGAGGTATCGCTCTTTCGGGTCGGCTATGAGAACCCCTTCCCACCCGTCGCCTTTCTCTTTCGACGCTCAGCATGCGAAGCTGTCGGCCCTTTTGACGAACGCTTCGGACCCGTCGGAGATATGGATTTTAATATCCGCTTCCTGCTCCGATTCGAAATCGATGTCCTGCCGCAGCCCTTGGCTTATTACCATTGGCGCACCGGTGACACCACTGGAGCCCTTGGGAATTCTGTTACCGCTTCCCGCCAGCATCACGCCCGCCTGCTTAACGAGCTCAAGAACCATTATCTCCGACAAGGAAGCGATGCCGCGCCCGCCGCTCTCGGCCTCTCCCTCAATCTCGTCAGCCACCTCCTCACCGTTGAGTGGAACTCGCGTCTGGCAAATGAGAAGCTCGACAAATTGAGCGACGCCGTCCCCAAGGCCCTCGACCTGAAAGCCCTGAACGACGAGGTGCTTTGGCAACTCCGGGATCAACTCCTGCCAACGTTCGCCAAAGATGTCTCCGGCAAGATCGACGAGATTCTATGGCAGATCAACGATACTTCCATCCCGACACTCCGGGAAGACCTGAAGTCCAAGATCGACGAGATTCTATGGCAGATCAACGATACTTCCATCCCGACACTCCGG
>CAYOIB010000001.1:42845-105094 GCA_964403935.1 uncultured Puniceicoccaceae bacterium
CAAGATCGACGAGATTCTATGGCAGATCAACGATACTTCCATCCCGACACTCCGGGAAGACCTGAAGTCCAAGATCGACGAGGCTGTGTGGAAACTCGAGTCCGGGCCGCTTTCAGAACTGAATTCCCGCATGGAGGCGACCGAAGCAGAACTGAAGCGCCGGAAATTGCTCTTGAAGATCGGGCGCTTCGAAGTCTTCTGGAACAAGACAATCCGGACTTGATGGAGACGGGAAGCAGGCAGTACACCCCAGCCTACGGGGAGGCTGTTGAGGCAAGGGCAAGCGTTCGGGATGCTCAGACACTCGAAGATGAGATCCTCGCTGCCATGGGCTGGACGCAGGACATCGCTTCAAATCGATGGGTCCCCCCCCGCTTCGATAATTCTCGAAGCAGATCCGAGACCCGGCGAATCTCTCTCTCGATCGTCTTCAACCAAATCGAGGAGGCACATGCCTTGGCGACGTGCCGTGGCCACTATGGACAACGACTGGCCCATCGAATTGTCGCGCGTCACGGAAGGATCTTTCGCATTCTTTTTCAAGTCGCAGCCGCCCTCGATTACGCCCTCGGAGATGAGGGATTGGACCGCACGCCTCTTCAGGAAGCAATGGAAGTGAATCGGCAACTCGCAAAGAGAAATGCCTTCCTTCAACCATTTCTTCGCCCACACCAAGAATTCAGTCAGACACTTGCGGGCACAACCCGCCAACTGGTCCGGGCGATCGACACCGATGCTTCGCCTGAGCCAGAAGCAGATGCCACGATGAGTGCCTTGCATTGGCACATGAATACAGCCGAGGAGAAGATCCGGCGGGGCTCAAACTTCCGCTTTTCCTATCTTCTGCTGACGCCCGTAGAAGAAGTTCACCGCCTCCAACTGACCGCGCTCAAGATCCTTGCGCAGATTATCCAGAAGCTTCCCCCCGACGGCCACCGCAAAACCGCGGCACCGGCACCAACCGATCCCGGTTCCCCCCGCGGAGCCCATCCGTAACATGCGAATCCTCATCACCACGACCCAGGTCCCGTTCATCCGCGGCGGAGCGGAGATTCATGCCGAGTCGCTGCGCGATGCCTTGAACCGTCAGGGGCATCAAGCGGAGATCGTCTCCATTCCTTTCAAGTGGTACCCCCCGGAACAGATTTTGGACACACTCTTCGCCTGCCGGATGCTCGATCTCTCCGAGAGCACGGGCACCCCCGTCGACCGCGTCATTGGGCTCAAGTTTCCGGCTTATCACGTGCGTCACCCAAACAAAGTTCTCTGGATACTCCATCAGCATCGCTCGGCCTTCGACCTCTGGGAATCACCCGGTTGCGACCTCGCTCAATTTCCCAATGGAAATGAAGTTCGCACCGCCATCGACGCCGCCGAGCGTTCGCTCCTGCACGAAGCCAAAGCCCTCTACGCAAACTCGCAGAACGTGGCCAACCGGTTGCTGAAGTACTCAGGGTTCCAGGCACAACCGCTCTACCACCCGCCCAAGAATGCCGAAAAGTTTCATACCCGGGATTTTGAAGACTTTCTCTTCTTCCCCAGCCGAATCTGCGAACTGAAACGACAAGCTCTCGTGATCGAGGCTCTGGCCCACACAAAGCATCCCGTTCGTGTCGTCTTCTGCGGACAACCGGAACACCCCGATATCCTCAAGCGCCTGGAACATCGGGCACGGGAATTGAAAGTCGACTCTCGAATTAACTGGTTAGGTGGTGTCGACGATGCCACCCTCATTGACACCTACGCGCGCACCCGAGCTGTGATCTACCCGCCGAAGGATGAAGATTTCGGGTACGTCACCCTGGAGGCCTTTCTCTCCGGAAAGCCCGTCGTCACCTGCACAGACAGTGGAGGCCCGCTTGAATTCGTCCAGCACGAGCACAACGGACTCATTAGCGACCCCGATCCGGATGCGCTTGCCAAAGCTCTCGACAGAGTCTGGATCGATCCGGCTTTCGCCCGCGAAGCCGGCGCACAAGGACGGCAACACGTCCGCGACCTCGACATCACCTGGGAGAACGTCACGCGCCATCTGCTTGAAGCATGAGAGTTCACTGGTTCTCACCTTTGCCGCCAGCGCGCACGGATATCGCCAACTATACCCGCCGCATCCTCCGTCCTCTCGCGGCACAAGCCAAAGTCACCCTCTGGACCGACGCTCACGAGGTTCCTTCCGACCTCAAGGCGCACGCCACCATTCGACAATGGGATGACGGGCCCAACTGGTCTGAACTCAATCGGGCCGATGCGGTCTTCTACAATTTTGGTAACGATGGACGTTTTCACTCCTGGATTCTGGATACCGCCCGCGCCCATCCGGGAATCGCCATCCTTCATGACACCAACCTGCACGAATTCCTCGCTTACTATTTTCGCGTCCGCCTGAACGGCCCCGGCGAGTATGTCCGGCTTCTTGAGCGCTACCATGGCAGCCAAGCAAGGGAAGACGGAATCCAGGTGATCGCCGGACCTCGGGAAGCACACGAACTGGCCCCTCTGTACCCACTCACCAACTACTTTATTGAGCTGGCAAATGGCGTCGTCGTCCACAATCCGGAGGCCGCCCGACCTCTGGCCGAACAAGCCCGCCGACCGGTGCTTTCTCTGCCACTGCCCTATGGGTCGGAGAATGAGATTCGCGAACCTCGTCTCTATTCACCTCGACGTGAGCATGAGCCACGACACATCATCCTGTTCGGATTTCTTCACGGGGAGAACAGACGGTTGATACCTTTCCTCGAAGCCTTTGCACGCCTGCCAGACCAAACCCGCTTCACCCTCACCCTGGCAGGCGAATACCCGAACGAGGGCGCTATCCGCACGCATCTGAAACGCTTATCAATCAAGGCTCCCTGCCGCATGCTTGGGTTTCTCGACGAATCCACCCTGAGCACCGAACTGGATCGAGCCGACCTAGCGATCAACCTCCGCTACCCGACCCGGGGTGAAGCCTCCGGATCACAACTGAGAATATGGAATCACTCTCTGTCGTCTCTCGTTACACGTAGTGGTTACTACGCCACCTTGCCGACCGATGCGGTTGCTTTTGTTCGCCCGGAACACGAGGCTTCGGATATCATCAATCATCTCGAAGCACTCGCTTCGGATCCCGCCCGCTATCGGGAAATGGGACTGCGCGGTCATTCTTATCTAAAAACATACCACACCTCCGAACGCTACGTGGAACGGCTTCTGGACTTTGCAAAAACAGTTCAGGATTCTAAAGCCGCTGGTTCGCTCGAACGCACTGCACTGTCGATAGCCGACCGTCACCTCGCATCGCTCCCTGATGCCTACCTTCAGCGACACATTGCTTCTGTTCTGGCCCGGCAGGCGCACCGGATCGCTTCGCATCCCAACCCTGCCCAAGCCCAAGCTATACCCAATGATCGGACTTGATCTGAGTCTAACGGCCCACACCCAATCGCTCACCGGGATCCAGCAGGTGGCACGGGCTCTCTTTCGGGAATGGGTTCCCCACCAGCTCGCCCGCCCCTTTGTTTTTGACCCCTACGCTCGGCTCTGGCGGGACTTGGACCGCGGCGAGCGCCACCTGATGGAAGATGAACAGAGTGCAGGCACACGCCGTTCCGCCCACTGGTCCCACCTTCAAAAGCTCAAGAGCCGCGCCCGACGGTTCCTCCCAATACCCGATCAGCCCTTCGAACCTGTCGATGGCTGGGTTACACCGGAGCTCTTCAGCCCAGCCATCGGCCAAGCCTACCTGCACCGCCCCCCGCCAACACAAGGTCCTCGGATCGCAATCTTCCACGATGCCATCGCCTTGCGAAATCCCGACTGGTGCCCCCCTGCGACCGTCGCCCGCTATGATGCTTATGTGCACGAATTGGCCCAAGCCTTCGATGGAATCGCGGCGGTTTCGGAGGCCTCACGCCTGGATCTGCTGGAAGCCTGGAGCAAACGCAAAATCCAGCCAGTTCCTCCAGTCCAGGTTATCGGATTGGGTGTGACTCTTCCGCCGCCCATGTCACCTGAACCACCGCGCCCCACGGAGCCGGAGCGCCCCCGGATTCTGATGATCGGTTCTCTGGAATATCGGAAGAATCATCTTTCACTTCTGGATGCCTGTGAGCAACTGTGGTCAGAGGGCTTCCCCTTTCGACTGGATCTCGTCGGTATGCTCAACCGAAACACCGGCAAAGCCGCCGCCGAACGCATCAAGATACTTGCCAGGCAAGGTTTACCGCTGCACTGGCACGGGGCGCTCCCGCAGGATAGGGTCGAAGCGCTCTATCAACAGTGTGACTTCACCGTTTACCCTTCGCTCTATGAAGGGTTCGGCCTTCCTGTCCTGGAGAGTGTCACCCGCCACAAACCTTGCGTGACAACAGCCGCTGGCGGCCTGTCTGATGTCGTTGCCGGCGGTGGCTGCCTTGTCGTCGAGCCTACCCCAGAGGCCATTGCCAACGGCATTCGGCGGATCCTCCTCGAGCCCGAGCTTCTTGCTACGCTCAAAGCTGAATCCTCCAGGCGGCCTGTCCGGCCGTGGGCAGTCTATGCCAAGGAACTGCACGAGTTCATCGCCTCCCTGATGTAAGAAATCCCTTGGGCGCAGGCTGTCAGCCAATGCGCCGGAACGTCGCGTGGCCGCGGATTCTTGGGGCGGTTCATCCGGCCGGTCTCCAGAAGATGCAAGATGCAGGATTGTTCAACCGGAGCGCTTGCGGATTTCAATCCGGGAGGCCTACCCCGAGTGGCGGGAAAATACTTAGCATCCCTAAGTCCATGCCCAGCTGCCAGTTGGAGCAAGTGCCGTCCAAGTTGGCATCTCTTAAGCAGTAGGAACAAGCGTTAAAGCATCAACGTTAATTCCAAAAGGAAAAGATATGACCAATCCGATAAATCAAAAGATCACATCACGTAGCGGCACTATTTTTGGACTTGCAGCCCTTCTGGCCGTGAGCCTTCCGGTGGCGCTTCACGCTGCCGACAGCAGCTCCATCCTCTCCCAATGGGAAGACCGGACCGAACGGATCCTCGACAGCAACGAGTACCTTCGCGCAGGGGATGTCTCCGGCTGGGCCGTTTACACCGGAACAGACAATCGCCTCGGCCGCGTGCAAGACCTCATCGTCGATGCCGAGTCTGGAGAAATTACCCATCTGGTTGTTTCCAAGGGTGGCATCTTCGGCATCGGAGCGACGGATCGACTGACCACAATCGATCAGGTCCGCTTCGCCAAGAATGACGAACGCGTCATGCTCAACATCGATGAGCAGGCCTTCGACCGCCTGCCCGAATATGATGCCGACCGGTATCAGGGACGTCGTCTCGGTCAGGCAACCGCCTCCCGTGACCCCGACCGCGATCGAGACCTGGCGGCGCGCCGGGGTGCCACCGACACATCGCCTCAAGTACAAGCTGACACCCGCCGGGCTCCGGTCACTGCCGGACGTCAGGATAGCGGGCAGCTGGGTGCCGACGTTGATGCCGATGCCCGACGCTATGGCGAACGGGACAGCGAACTCGACGCCATGAGTGACGAGGTTCGCCGTTATGGTGAACGTGGCGAGGAAGCCATGACAGATGAGGCCCGCCGCGCAAATCAGCAGCAGGCGCGCGCTCAGCAGCCCGCCACACCGGGACAAGTTGGGACCACCCGTGCCGACCAAACACAACCCCGTGCCGGCACAACCCGCAATGACCAAACCCGCATGAGCGACAGCGACCGCGAGAGTCGGTCCGCATTGACCCGTGGTGACCGGGAGAAAGCCCATGCCGGAAAGCGCGCCAGCGATCTCCTTGGAAAAGACCTTGTCGACAGCTCGGGCGAAAGCATTGGCCGGATCGATGACCTCCTGATCAGCAACGACGGCAAGAATGTTGAGTATGCTGTCCTCTCGCTTGGCGGATTCGTTGGAATTGCGGGCTCGAAGGTTGCCGTGCCATTGAGCGCGCTGAACTTTGACCATGCTGGCGAGCAAGTCCACATCCCCGTGTCCCGCGATGCTCTGCAGAATTCTGAAGAGTCTGCTCGCGACTGGTTCAACAACCTCTTCGACTCCTGAGCCGATAGAAAAAGAAATGCGGCAGCGCGTTCTATTTTAGCCGCACCACAACCCCGCCTTCACTTGAGCCGCATCATGCGAGACTCAAGGGAGGCGGGGTCTTTTGTTTTCAGGCTTTGAAAAGGCCGACGTTTTTCAACTTGTTTTGCAGCTATTTTATGTAAATCTTCTTTTCATGCTGGCTCCTTACCGATCACGCTTGAAGGAAATGGCGGTTAATGAACGACCGCAGGAACGGATGGAGCGAATGGGGGTGGGCGTTTTGAGCGACACCGAACTGTTGGCGATGATCCTGCGTAGCGGAAGTGCCGGGCTGGATGTTCTGGACCTCTCCCGGCAACTCATTCAAGAGGCGGGGTCATTGGCTCTTCTGGTGAATTACGCCGCAGAAGATTTCAGGAACTTCAAGGGCATCGGTCGTGTAAAAGCCCTGCAGCTGGTCGCCATCATGGAAATTGCCCGGAGGGTTGTGATCGCCGGGCCGGAGCTTCAGCCCACCCTCGATGAGCCCGAAAAGGTCTTCCGTATGATGCACCCCCGAAGTGTCGGCCTCGAAGTCGAGAAGTTCTGGGTCTTGGCCTTAAACCGGAAAAACCGCCTTCTGAGGGCCGTGGAAGTCACGAGCGGGACGGCCAATGCCAGCCTCGTCCACCCGCGTGAGGTCTTTCGGGAAGCGGTCCGCCTAAGCGCCAGTGCCATTATCTGCGTCCATAACCACCCCAGCGGCGACCCCTCCCCCAGCCGGGCTGATCTTCAGGTGACCCGGCAATTGCGGACAGCCGCCGAAGCTGTCCAAATCGATCTGCTGGACCATATCATCATTGGCTCGCCCAAAGTGGATGCCGCCGGGACGGGATTTTACAGCTTCAATCTCGCGGGCCTGTTGTAGTTCTCTGAAGAGAAAGTAAAACGGCGCGTTCACCTGAAAATGCATTTGTCAGCTTCATGAGGTCGGGCACCCTCATGACCATGGATATCCAGACTGCGTGCGGTGAAATCGAAAGGTGCATGGATAGCATGGAGGAACGCTACGGCCGTCCCGTTTTCGATGAATGGGCCCTCGTGGAGCTGACGGGCTCCACCAGCAAAATCTTCCATTACCACGGTCCCCGGGCGGATGGCTTTGAGGCTTCGCTCGCTCGCGACCTCCGGCACCTGCGCCACCACCTCGAGTCGGAAAGGATGACGCCGGGGGATTTTGAATTTGCACGGGATGCCGGCGGCACGGGGTTCGACGCCCTTATCGTGGTGGGCGAAGACCTGTATCTCCTGTGCAACCATACCCAGAACGATTTCGCCACGCTGGCGGAAGACCCTCTCTGGAGGAAAGCCCAATTGCCCTTCGTCGATCTGACTGAAGCGATCCGCGCCCAGCCTGTGATCATTTCATCAGAAGTTTCGGCCTAGCCGGAAAGCTCCACGGCCTACACCCAACCCAACCAGAGAAAATAGCCGTAGGCCCCGATCAAGAGGATGCCGATCCACCGCGGAACGCCCCGCAGAACAAGAACGAGCACCAAATGAACGGCGGCAACACCCGCCAGCAGGAGGAAGCCTTGTCCCGCCCACTCCGGCAGCCGGATCGGCTCGAAAATCGCATAGAGCCCCACACACAGGGGAATAGAAATGTGCCCGTCGCCAACCTGAGAGCTGAGGACGACGCTGCCCTGTTTTCTCGCTGCATAATAACCCGCCAGCAGCGCATTTGGCAGGACCATCAACCAACCGGTGATCCACCCCAGATTCCCGCGTGAGAGAAAGCCACCTTCCTGCTCCTGCAGCCAGGCAACGACCGCGTCCACCGAGACAAAGACCAGAACTCCGCATAGAACGACGGCCAGGGCATCCATCGCGAGCCAGGGCGACAGCCGTCGGTTAGTCACCACGTTCGTTTTTAAAACATCGAAGACCTGAAATACCTGCCAAAAGATGAAAATCCCGACCAGAACCAGCCCTTCCGCCAGGCCAAAGGTCCCATTCAATCCCAGTGCGTAGGCCATTCCCGCAAAGAAGATGGCCGCCGCCAGGTTCAGGGCGACAGAGAGGCGGTTGAGCCTGGATTCCTTGGCGCCCCGACTTTTCGGTCTACCCGAAGCGGCAAAAGACAAGCCCCAGATGACTGCTGGCAATCCCAGCAAAAGCGTCAGGTTCGTGGCATTGTTGACAAGGGAATTGATCAGCACCTCTTCTCCCGCTCCCCCATGGCGGAGCATGGCCCAGACAAAAAACAAGTTCCCCGCACCCGACGCGTAAGGCATGACAAGAGTGCCGATGACCGTCCCCTCCAGCCCTCGCGCAGCCATGGCTTCCAGCCGCCAAATCATCAGCATTGAAGACAGCAGGAAGGCAGCTGCTCCAGCAAGCGGCCCCAGCGATCCCGTCAGCGCGTCTATCCACCCCATCCCGAAAAGAGAGGACGCTATGCCAAACCAGGGTCAACGGCAAAGACACCTTCTCCGGAAGAACGAGCCCACCGCATTTCATTTGCCGACAGCTGCCGTGTGCCAAATCCTCACATCATGCAGCTCGAGGAGAAAACGGAAGCAGGCCTGTATGTCGTCGGGACGCCCATCGGTAACCGTTCCGAACTCTCGCCCCGCGCTCGATACATTCTGCTCCAAGCCGACGCCATCGCCTGCGAGGACACCCGTCACACCCGACGTCTCTTCCCCGAAGGTGCTTCGCTCCCCGAATTGATCCCCTACCATGAGCACAATGAAAGCGCTCTCGCCCCACAACTCGCTGATCGGATCGGACGGGGCGCTTGCATCGCGCTCGTGACCGATGCCGGCATGCCCGGCATTTGTGATCCCGGCTTTCGACTGGTCCGCCTCTGCCGCACGCGTGGACTCCCTGTGCGCGCAGTCTCCGGCCCCAGCGCGTTGATCAATGCGCTGGCAGTCTCCGGCCTTCCAACGGATTCTTTTCTCTTTCTCGGTTTTCTCGCACCCAAGCGATCTGCCCGACAGCGAGCCTTCGCCCAGCACCAGGACGCAACCTACACCCTCGTCTTCTACGAATCGACCCACCGCATTCTCAAGGCGCTGGACGATATCGCCTCGGTCCTCGGACCCGACCGCGTGATCTGTGTAGCCAGGGAACTAACGAAAGTCCACGAAACCATTTTTACCGGGCCGGTTGCGGCTGTGGCGGCAGCTGTCAAAGAGCGCAGCCAAAAAGGCGAGTTCGTCGTGCTGATCGCGAAAACGGGATACGAGCTCTAAGCGCTGACCAAGACAGCCTCCATCAACCGCTATTTCTGATACGGCTCCCTCAGTGTCCCGATGACATCGACCATGTCCCGGGGCAAATCGGCTTCAAAGCTCATGGCCGCCCCTGAAACCGGATGAGCAAAGGCTAGATGGCGGGCGTGGAGCATGACCCGCGGAAAAGGAGGAGCTCCTGCCGTTGGCTTGAAGCCATAGGTCGGATCTCCCGCCAGAGGATGCCCAACCGACCCGAGATGCACCCGGATCTGATGCGTCCGCCCCGTCAGAATCCGAACACCAAAGAGACTGAACGACGTTCCAAACCGCTCCAGCACCTGCCACTCCGAGCGCGCCGGGCGGCCATTTGAAACAACCGCCATGCGATGCCGCTGCACCGGATGGCGCCCGATCGGCGTCGCGATTGTTCCCCCCTCGCCGGAGGGCGAACCCATCGCGATAGCCACGTATTCCTTGCCTACTTTTCTTCCGGAAAACAGCTCGATCAGGCCCTGATAGGCTCTGGGGGTCTTTGCTGCCACCAACACCCCGGACGTATCCTTGTCGAGGCGATGGACGATCCCGGGGCGCTCGGGACTCCCCACCTGCGCCAGATTCGCCCCACAATGGTGAAGGAGGCCGTGAGCCAGCGTGTCGTCACCCGTTCCGCTCCCCGGGTGGACGACCATCCCAGCCACCTTATTGATAACCAGAATCTCTTCGTCCTCGAAAAGCACAGTGAGTTTCAGATCCACCGGCCGCAGGTCCGAACTCACTTCAAGAGGCACATCGATGGCCAAGGCCTCACCTGCGCGGAGTGATTGTTTTTTAGCCAAGGCAGCATCGTCCCGCCAGACCCGACCTTCCGAGAAAAGTTTCTGTACCCGGCTTCGACTCCAGCCAGGGAAAAGCGTCATCAATGCCTTATCTGCCCGGGCACTGTCTGCGGGCACGATCCACTCAACTGAACGGCCAGGTGTCGGCACACCTTGTGAGGGAACAGGATCCATCCCCAGGCAGCTTGAGCCGCAGCCGGCCTCCCGCAAGCCAAAGGCAGCGGCCAAACACCTCAACCCGCCACCAGCGACTCCGAGATCGTTCCAGCCGATCGGAGGTAACGCTCTTCTACAATCGGACGATCCGCCAGAATGCGGAAACGTTCCATTCGCAGCTCGTCGAGATAGCTTTCCGGCAATTTGTCCACCGCCACCGCTACCTGATTTCGCAACTGGGCGTTCCCCAGAGCGATGCCCAAAGTCAGCAACAAGGTATAGCGTCGCTCGCCTCCTTGAAGCATCGGATGATTCTGATGCCGCACGGCCCGAACAATGAATTCGGGAAGGCCCCAACTTGTGAGAAGCCGACTCGCCGCCGCCAGACAATCCATCTGCGCTTCCAGACGCTCGGTCTGGTGCTGCCGGACCACCGAGGCATCCGCTATCCGAACCTCCGGCTTCACCCGCCCCAACATGGCGGCAATCGGCACCATTCCGATCCGGTGCAGCATGCCCAAAACGAAAGCTATTCCGGTATCAGCCTTGTTCAGGTCCGCCAAAAACTCAGTCCACAGCGCAGCTGCCAAACTCCGTTCCAAAAACTGGCCCCGGGACAAGTCGTAGGTCTTCAGACCTTCGCCCACGAGATCAGACATCAAAGCAAACGCCGCCGACCTCAGGACATCCGTCCGGTCAAGCTGCGGAAGAAGCGTCTCAACAGCCTCCACTCCATCGACCCCACTCAGTCCCTGCCGCCGGAGTTGAGCACGCATGAAAACCCGCATCTCAAGATCCTGCTCATAAAGGGACACGAAAAGCTCCGGATCTGCTTTCTCATCTTTTGTCACCGCGGCAATCAGCCGAGCAGGCATGGGAGGCTCCTCCATCCCTCTAAATGGGTTGCTCATGCCCAAGGTATTGTAAAAACGCACTTGGTGGTCAATGCACCAACAGAGGCAGCACTTCAGTTTCAGCGATCTTTTACAATTAAGGCATATCTTTAAGCCTGGTGCCCAGATCAACTCCTGGGTCATGACAGGAGGCCTCACCCCGCTTGTTGAATCTGCCGTCGCCCTAAAGCTTTTTCCGAATCCAGTTTTCGACTTCAGCTCGGTCGCTGAAAGCTTCCTTCTGTGTTCCCACGATCTGGTAATCTTCATGCCCTTTGCCTGCGATCACCACAAGATCGCCCGCCTGGGCTTCGCTGCAAGCCGCCGCAATCGCATCCCGGCGATCGACGAGCACCGATGCTTTTCCCGGCATCCCGAAACCCCTTAGAATCTCGTCGATAATCAGCCTGGGATCCTCCGTCCGGGGGTTGTCCGAAGTCACAAAAACTTGATCGGCGGCCTCGGCGATTCGCCCCATGATCGGCCGCTTGCCACGATCCCGGTCGCCCCCGCACCCAAAAACGAGAATCAACCGTCGCGCTTTCAACTCGGAGCACGCCTGCAGGAGTCGCTGAAGGCCCCCCGGATTGTGCGCGTAATCAATGATAGCGGTGGATCCATTTGGCAGCGCCACCGATTCCATCCGACCCGGCACCCCCGGAAATATCGTCGCCGCCGCGCACAGCGTCTTCGGCGGATAACCCAACGCCAGCAATGTTCCTAAGGCCGCCAGAAGATTTTCCACCTGAAAGCGCCCACTCAAAGGTGCCCTCACGGTGTAATCCTCACCCGCCCATGTAAACGAGAACTGAAGCCCTCCCGGTGAGGCCCCAATGACGCGAGCCCTCAGGTCCGCTCCCGCGGCCTCGATCCCATAGGTGAAGATCTGCGCCGACGTTGCCGAGGCAAATGCCTCCCAATGGGGATCGTCCCGGTTCAAGACCGCAACTGCCGTCCGCTCCAAACCGGCAAAAAGCTGTTGCTTCGCGTTGCGATAGGCAACGGCGTCGCCGTGAAAGTCCAGATGATCCTGCGTCAGATTCAGAAATACGCCCGCGCGGAAGCGGAACCCAGCCACGCGATCCAGCGCCAGGGCGTGCGACGAGACTTCCATGGCCGCCAAGGTTGCACCGGAGGCCCGGAGCCGGTTCAACCGCCGCATGGAGGCATGGGCCAGATCCGTTGTGTAATCCATTGCCTCGACCCACTCAGAGCCGCAGTGACACCCGAGCGTACCCATCCAGCCTGCCGGCGTCCCCACCGCACCAGCCAGATGCCCGATGAGGGCGGTTGAGGTGGTCTTTCCATTGGTTCCAGTGACCCCCACAAGCATGAGGCCGTCATCCGGGCGCGCATAGGCTTCCCGCGCCAACGCCGCGAAAGCGCGTCTTGGAGACCGCACTGTCCACTCAACGAAAGCCCCTTCCCGCTTCGAGGCCTCCTTCAAGACCAGCCCGCAAGCTCCCCGGGCGATGGCTTCGTCAACCCGTGCGCCACCATCTATCCAACAATTGTATTCAAGAAATTCCTCAAAACCGAAATACAGCGCTCCGGGGATCACCTCCTCCAGTCGACACGCAAGGGCGGTGAAGCCCTGTGCCGGAAGGTCACCCTCCGCCGCTGCCCCCAGCACCGACGCGGCCAGCGCTGCAGACACCGAGCCGACTGCCCCACCCGTCCTCACCGTATGCGGTGAAAGAGATCCATCGCCGGATCAGCTCTCTTTCCGGGACCAATGGCCACGTGCATCCTGGATCCATACCCCTGCGCGCGCCTGTTGCGCAATGCGGAGGGCTCGCTGCTTGCCCACTTCGGCGGCAGAGGATTGCGTGCGGCTGGCGATCAACTGGTAAACCTCCCGCCGGTCGGTATTTTCCTCCTTCATCAGCGAATCCTGCTCTCCGCTCAGAGACTTCCGCCCCTCCACGTAGCCTTGGTTGTTCTCACCAAGGTGCCCCGAGAGCAAGAGCGCATCGATTGCTGGCAACCGCTCCTTCATCCGCTCCATGGGACTCGCCGAAAGCGAGGCGGCAGCAGAAAGACCGATAAGAATCCAAAACAGGAAATGAATAAAAGTGCGGTTTGGGATCATTAGTTTTCCTCAATGAGTTCATCCAGCGGCTTGTAATCGATTGCCTCCGAAACGCGATCGAGCTCGCCAAAAAACGAATCCAAATCGCGCTGAATTCTGTGATTCACCGTCACCTCGATGTAGATTGGCTCAATCTGGATGGGATCCACCCGAACCCGCAAACAACCGGACACGGAGGCGATGGCAGCAAGCACCAGCAGAAAACGCATGCCTCCCAGCGAATACAGTGTCGGAAGAAAGGCAATCGGTAACTGTTGCTCAAAATACCCTCCGAATCCCCCTCACCTGCCTTGCTCAAACGCTTCCCATTCCATTTGCGCTCCGTCGTTTCCTGCCAACAGTCGAAGGCATGAAGACGATCCACTACCCCCTTCTCAAACCATCCGCCTCAAGAATTGGACTGGGGTGCATGCACTTCGGCGGCAACTGGCGGAAAGAAGAACAGGCCGATGCAAAGACGCTTGCCCGGGCCCGAACCGCCACCGAAACCGCTCTCGAGGTCGGCATCAATTTCTTCGATCACGCTGACATCTATTGTTCAGGAAAGAGCGAGGTCGTTTTCTCCAAGGTGATGCGCGACCTCTCCCTCGATCGAGCGGAAATCATTCTGCAGACAAAGTGCGGCATCCGCTTTGGGTGTGATCCGGACCCCGATTCACCCGGCCGCTACGACTTCTCGAAGGAACACATTCTTCGATCTGTCGAGGGTTCGCTCAAGCGATTGGAAACCGATTACATCGACATCCTCCTGCTACATCGACCGGATGCCCTCATGGAGCCAGAAGAAATTGGCGAAGCCTTTGCCCAGCTCCACGAAGCCGGCAAGGTCCGCGCCTTTGGGGTTTCAAATCAGACACCCGCCCAAATGCAGTTGCTCCAAAGCGGCCTCACCCTGCCGCTGGTCGCCAATCAGGTCGAGATCAACCCGCTCAAGACGGCCCTCTTCGATGCCGGGATCGTCAGCCACCAGCGCGGCCCCGCTCCCGGATACACCGCGGATGGCACCCTCGAATACCACCGCCTGCACAAGATCATAACCCAGGCCTGGGCACCGCTGGCCTATGGCTACCTCTCCGGTCGGGAGGATGATCCGGACCCCCAAAACCCAAATATACCCGCCACAGCAGATGTGATCCAGCAGCTCACCTCGAAGTACAACGCTCCGGCGGAAGCCATTGTCATCGCCTGGCTTCTTCGCCACCCGGCAGGTATTCAACCGATCATCGGAACACGCGATCCCGATCGCATCCGGGCATCCGCCAAAGCGGATGAGCTAACGCTTTCGAGAGAAGACTGGTACCGAATCTATATCGCCGGTCGCGGTTCACCCTTGCCTTGAACATTAGGGTTCCTTTCGATCGACAAAAGTCTACGGTATAAGGCCCCCAAGGCCTTGGGACAAAAAGCTATTCGCTTTACTCCTCACATATCCCGCCTACTACTCCATAAGCTTAAAGAACTGAAGAACGGAATCTTAATGACCTCGCTAGGAAAGAAATACATCATGGCGGTCTCGGGGCTGATCCTCGTGGGCTTTGTTATCGGTCACATGCTTGGGAACCTGCAGATGTTCCTGCACCCGGACTGGATCAACGGATACGGCTACAAGCTGCAGGTCCTCCCCTATGGATTGCTGTGGCTGGTGCGTCTCGTCCTTCTCATCGCCGTCATCGCGCACATTATAACCGCCGTTCTCCTCGTTATTGAAAACCGTCGCGCGCGTCCTCAGGGATACTCCATGACACGTCCCATCCAGGCGACCTTTGCCAGCCGGACAATGCGCTACTCCGGACTCATCCTTCTCGCATTCATCGTTTTTCACATTGCCCACTTCACCACCCGCAATGTGCACCCCGAGTTCAATGACTTACGCCGCCCCCTCGAAGGCGTGAGCACAATGCACGGCGTCTACGACAAACTCAATGCGGCCAACCGAAACGAAGTTCTCGATATCTACAGTATGGTGGCCATCGGCTTCAGCCCGCGCTACTGGTATGTCTCCGCATTCTATATCCTTTCAATGGGACTCCTCTCCCTGCACCTGCGACACGGCATCAGCAGTATGTTTCAAAGCGTCGGCCTGCGAAACCAGGTCTGGAGGGGCCGCCTTGATAAAGCCGCCCTCGTGATCTCAATCGCCCTCCTGCTCGGATTTTGCGCGGTCCCGCTCGCCGGGCTCCTCGAGGCATTTCCCTATCAGGATAGGGTCCAGATCCAGGACTTTCTAACCAGCCAACCCTGACCTTGCCGACGCCTGACGCCCAGCCCCAACCATCTGGAACTATGAATCTTGATTCGAAAATCCCCGAAGGCCCACTCGAGAAGAAATGGACCAACGCCAAGTTTAACTACAAGCTGGTCAATCCCGCCAACCGACGAAAATACAACGTGATTGTCGTCGGCTCCGGGCTCGCAGGCGGGGCCGCCGCCGCCACCCTTGGCGAACTCGGCTACAACGTAAAGTGCTTCTGCTATCAGGATAGCCCCCGCCGCGCCCACTCCATCGCCGCTCAAGGCGGTATCAACGCCGCTAAAAATTATCAGAACGACGGCGACAGCATTTTCCGCCTCTTTTACGACACCATCAAGGGGGGCGACTTCCGTAGCCGCGAAGCCAATGTCTACCGCTTGGCGGAGACATCCGTCGACATTATCGACCAGTGCGTCGCCCAGGGGGTCCCTTTCGCGCGCGAGTATGGCGGGATGCTCGACAACCGCTCGTTCGGTGGCGCACAGGTGAGCCGCACCTTCTATGCCCGCGGGCAGACCGGTCAGCAATTGCTCCTCGGCGTTTATCACTCCCTCAGCCGACAAATCGGCCTCGGGCAGGTAAAGATGTACAACCGCCACGAAATGCTCGACGTCGTCCTCGTGAACGGCGTCGCCAAAGGCATCATCACCCGAAATATGGTGACGGGCGCGATCGACCGCTGGGCGGCCGACGCCGTGGTGATTGCGACCGGGGGCTATGCGACCGTCTTCTTCCTCTCCACCAACGCAGCCGGGTGCAACGTCACAGCCGCTTGGCGGGCCTACAAACGCGGTGCTGGATTTGCCAACCCTTGCTTCACCCAGATCCACCCGACCTGCATCCCGCAGGAGGGCGAGCACCAGTCCAAGCTCACCCTCATGTCCGAGTCGCTGCGCAACGATGGCCGCGTCTGGGTGCCCAAGCGGAAGGAAGACTGCACAAAGTCTCCGGCCGATATCCCCGAAGAGGCCCGCGATTACTTTCTCGAACGCAAATACCCGAGCTTTGGTAACCTCGCGCCCCGCGATATCTCCTCGCGGGCGGCAAAGGAGGTTTGCGACGAAGGACGCGGCGTCGGCCCGGCTGTCGGGGGCGAACGTCGCGGCGTCTATCTGGATTTCGCCGACGCCATTGCCCGCCTTGGGCGCAAGACGGTCGAGGAACGCTATGGCAATCTCTTCGATATGTATGAAAACATCACTGGAGAGAATGCCTACGAACAGCCGATGCGGATCTATCCGGCACCGCACTACACCATGGGCGGGCTCTGGGTGGACTATGATCTGATGACCTCTGTCCCAGGCCTTTTCGCTGCGGGGGAAGCCAATTTTTCGGACCACGGTGCCAACCGTCTCGGGGCTTCGGCCCTCATGCAGGGCCTCGCCGACGGCTACTTCGTCTTGCCCGCAACCCTCAGCAATTACCTCGCGTCCATACCGCCCACCGAAGCGGGCAAGATCACAACCGATGCCCCCGGCTTCGCCGAGGCGGAGGCCGCCGTCCGGGAATCCATCTCCCGGCTGATGTCGATCAAGGGCAAGAGCAGCCCGCGGTCACTCCACATCGAACTCGGCAAGATCATGTGGAATCACTGTGGCATGGCACGCAGTAAAGAAAGCCTCACCAAGGCCATCGGCGAAATCCAGGCCCTGCGCGAGAGATTCTGGTCCGACCTCGTCGTGCCCGGTGATACCAACACACTCAATATCGAGCTCGAGCGCGCCGGCCGCGTCGCCGACCACCTCGAGTTTGCCGAACTCATGTGCTATGATGCCCTTGATCGGGACGAGTCCTGCGGGGGTCACTTCCGCATCGAACACCAGTCGCCCGATGGCGAAGCCGTCCGGCACGATGAAACATTCGCCGAAGTCAGCGTGTGGGAATTCAAGGGCGTCGGCCAACGGCCCCAGAAACACGTCGAACCGCTGCATTTTGAAAACGTCGAGCTGGGCGTCCGCAGCTACAAGTAATCTGAACTCCTCTCAAAGCACCGAGACCCATGTCAAGCAAAGCTCTTAATCTTACCCTCCGCGTTTGGCGTCAAGAGAAGCGGGATTCCAAAGGCGACTTCGTCGATTACAAAGTCTCCAATATCTCCGTTGATTCCTCCTTTCTCGAGATGATCGACGTCCTCAACGAGCAGCTCATTGAAAAAGGTGAGGAGCCTGTCGCCTTCGACCACGACTGCCGCGAAGGCATCTGCGGGATGTGCTCGATGACGATCAACGGGGTGCCACATGGCAAAGGCCGGCTCCAAGCCACGTGCCAGCTTCACATGCGTCACTACGAGGATGGCGAGACAATCACGATTGAACCCTTCCGCGGAAAGCCTTTCCCCGTCATCAAGGACCTCGTCGTCGACCGTACCCCGCTCGACATTATCATGCAGTCCGGGGGCTATATTGCGCAGCGCGTGGGAACAGCGGAGGATGCCAATGCCGTTCCGATTCCCAAGCCGACGCTTGATAAAGCCATGGATGCCGCCGCCTGCATCGGCTGCGGGGCCTGTGTCGCCGCTTGCCCCAACGCATCGGCCATGCTCTTTACAGGAGCCAAGCTGTCCCACCTCAATCTCCTCCCACAGGGCCAGCCCGAGCGCTACCGTCGTGCGCTCAACATGGTCGACACCATGGATAGCCTCGGCTTTGGAAACTGCACCAACATTGGGGAGTGCGAGGCCGCCTGCCCGAAGGGAATCAGCATGGACTTCATCGCGATGCTCAACCGCGATTATGCCGTCGGCCGCGTGAAGAAGTTCTTTGTCGGCGGCGTCTGAGGCACCGCCTGGCGGGACCACCACACCCGCACACCAGACTTTTTTGCCCCGGACTGGCACCCTGGATCATCCTGTGGTACGCTGGCTCCACCATGCCCGAGAGCAAGAAGCGAAAAAACCAGAAGAAGGATGACAAAACATTCCGGAAGCTTCCCCGTGAAACAAAAGAGGGGATGCTCCTGAATAAGGAAGCCGAGCACGACACGGGCAATGCGGCACGCAAGGCCGAGAAGATCTCGCGCGAAAAGCGCTGACTCAGCCTGCAGTCAACCCACCGATACGCCGCGCGCCACGATCCGCGGCGTCACCCCTACGCTTCGCCGCGTAAAAGCACAAGGGATCGCGCCTCGACGCCGAAGGTGTCTCCCGCCCCCAGCTTCTCCGGATCCGCTAACCAGCCAACCGACGTGTCGAGCTCCTTGGACCAGGAACGAACACCTTCAACTTTCGGCAAGGTTACTTCGACACCCTCATGATGGCCATTCAGGACGAGGTAGAAACTGTCATCCGAAACAGGATCGGTGAATGGATCCGTATAGAAATCGGTATCCCCATTGAGGAAGATCGCGAGAACGGCTTCGGTGCCTTCGCCCCACTGTTCCTCCTTCATGCGGTCGCCCTCCGGGGTAAACCACAAGATCTCATCCAATTCGCCTCCATCGGATGGTCTCTCATGGAACCAGCGACGACGGCGAAAAACCGGGTGCTTCCGCCGCAGTTTTACCAACCGCTGAGTGAACGCCAGGAGATCTTGATCAGCTGACTCCCAGTCCACCCATGACAGTTCATTATCCTGACAATACCCGTTGTTGTTTCCCTGCTGCGTTCGCCCCTGCTCATCGCCTCCCAATAACATGGGCACACCCTGCGACAGCAACAACGTAGCTAGAAAATTCCTCTGCTGGCGACTCCTCAGGGCCAAAACCTCAGGATCGTCCGTTGGCCCTTCCTCACCGTGATTCCAGGAGCGGTTGTGGCTTTCTCCATCTTTATTCTCTTCTCCGTTGGCTTCATTGCGCTTTTCGTTGTAGGAAACCAGATCCCGCAAGGTGAAACCATCATGAGCCGTGATGAAATTGATACTCGCGGTGGGACGCCGCGTGGAATGCTCATACAAATCCGCGCTCCCTGTAATCCGTGCAGCCGTCTCCCCTGGCGTCTGTTCCTGCCCTCGCCAGAAATCGCGGACGCAATCCCGGTATCGACCGTTCCACTCACTCCACACAACTGGAAAGTTGCCCACCTGATACCCGCCTTCGCCGACATCCCAGGGTTCGGCGATGAGCTTAACCTGGCTGATAACCGGATCTTGATGGATAAGATCAAAGAAGGCTGAGAGTCGATCCACATCGTGGAGCTCTCGCGCCAGGGCAGACGCCAAATCAAAGCGAAATCCGTCCACGTGCATCTCCTGCACCCAATACCGAAGGGAGTCCATCAGGAGCTGGAGCGTCTGCGGGTTGCGCATATTCAGGCTGTTTCCACAACCGGTATAGTCCATGTAGTGCCGCCGATCACCCTCCACCGTCTTGTAGTAGTAAGCATTATCGATCCCCTTGAAAGAGAGCACCGGCCCAAGGTGGTTACCCTCGGCGGTATGATTATAGACAACGTCGATCACCACCTCGATACCGGCAGTGTGCATCGCCTTCACCATCGACTTGAACTCAAAGGCAACCTTGGCGGGCTCTATTTCAGCCGCATATTCGTTGTGCGGAGCAAAATATCCAATCGAATTGTAGCCCCAGTAATTCCGCAAGCCGCGCTCAACCAGATGCTGGTCGTGGATGAACTGGTGGACAGGCATCAGTTCTACCGTCGTGATCCCCAGCTTCTTCAGGTAGTTGATACTCGCGGGATGGGCCAGGCCCCCATAGGTTCCCCGGATGTTCTCCGGGATCTCCGGATGACGCGCGGTGAACCCTTTGACGTGAAGCTCGTAAAGAAGGGTCTTGTGCCAAGGCACCGACGGCCGCTCGTCGCCCGTCCAGTCAAAGTCATCATCTGTGACCACGCACTTCGGAATGAAAGGCGCACTGTCACTCTGGCTGATCACTTCAGGACCGCTCTCGAGCTCATATGGGAAGACGGCATCATCCCACGCTACCTGCCCTTCGATGGCCCGGGCATAGGGATCCAGAAGCAGCTTGTTCGGATTGCAGCGGTGGCCTTCATCGGGATTCCACGGCCCGTGAACGCGAAAGCCGTAGCGTTGTCCCGGACCGATGTCAGGGAGGTAGCCATGCCAGCAATAGCCTGTCACTTCCGGAAGATCGATCCGCCTTTCCTCCCCGCTATCGAAGAGGCAGAGTTCCACGCGATCAGCAATTTCAGAAAACAGCGAAAAGTTTGTGCCCTTGCCTCGAAAAGTGGCTCCAAGAGGATAGGCGACACCAGGATAGACTTCTTTCATAGTTGAGTTTGAATGCCTCTACGGGATGCAGGTAGAAACAATTCTCAACAGTGAAGCACACAAAAGAAACCGCTCCCGGGCGGCCAGCCCTCAAAGGAGCTCCCGGGCGCGCTCCAACGCCGCGTCAAACGTCCCGCAAAAATTCTTCCGTCCGATGACATCGATGAAGTTTGCCTGTTTCAGGAGAGATAGTGGCTGGCGGTGAATACCGCTGATGATCACAGTTCCTCCTTTTCCCTTCATCCGCCCCACCACGGTCTCCAGGGCGTGAAGAGCGGTCGCATCCATCGCCGTTACCAGATGCAGCCGAAGGATGAGCACCTTTGGCAGCATCCGGCCCGAGCGAAGTAGGGCATCCTCCATCTTCTGGGCGGCTCCAAAAAGGAAAGGACCAAATATCCGGTAGGCCATCACCCCCTTTGGAATCTCCTTCCCCTGCGCCTGCTGCTCAGGCGACTCCAGAACGTCATCTGACGTCACCTGGGTGACCTCGGTCGTCTCGGAAACCCGGCGTATAAACAGGATGGCAGCCAAAACCATCCCCACCTCAATCGCCACCACGAGATCGAAAACAACGGTGAGGCCAAAGGTGGTTACCAACACGACAGCATCCCCTGCAGGCATCTCCCGGAGGCGTCGAAAATCTCGCCAGCCACCCATCCGAAGAGCCACGGCTATGAGCACCGCCGACATCGCTCCCACCGGGACATACACCGCGTAGTCCGAGAGAAAGAGAACGATGAGCAGGAGCGTGAGCGCATGGATCATCCCCGAGACCGGAGACCGTGCCCCGTTCGATACATTGGCCGAAGTGCGAGCGATGGCTCCCGTCACCGGAAGCCCCACGAAAAACGGACAGACAATATTCGCGATGCCCTGCCCAATCAGCTCGGTGTTGCTGTCGTGGCGATCATTTGTCATGCCGTCGGCGACAACGGCGGAAAGCAATGACTCAATTGCACCGAGAAGGGCGATGGCCATGGCCGGTCCGAGGAGGTCCCGGATAAGGTCCATACTGACCGTGGGAACAGTAAAGGGCGGAAAGCCTGATGGAATCGCACCCGCACCATATTTTGATCCGATGGTGGCAATCCCAAGGCTCTCTCCGAGACCCAAAAACGCCACCACCACCGTGGCGAGCAACATCATCACGATCGGGCCCGGCGCATGCCTGATCTTCAGGCGCGGCCACACCAGGATCAGGACGAGAGTGATGGCCGTCAGCAGGAGCGTCGCCGGATTGATTAACCCGGCATTATCTACCATCCAGTATAACTTTTCCGTAAATAGTCGGGGCGGGGAATTCTCAGTCTCGACGCCGAAGGCATCAGAATACTGCGACATCATAATTGATACCGCAATTCCGGTGGTGAAGCCGCTCACCACCGGCCATGGGATGAACTTGATGAGGGTTCCCATCTTCGCCAGGCCCATCACCACCAGGATAATCCCTGCCATGATAGTCGCGACGAGTAAGCCGCCAAAACCGTGGCGCTCCACGATAAGCAGCACGATAGGAATAAACGCTGCCGTTGGACCGCCAATCTGGGCCCGTGTTCCCCCGAGCGCCGAAATGATGAAGCCGCCAATGATCGCGGTAAACAGGCCAATCGCCGGGGCCGGAAAGGGCGTCTCCGCGCCGGCCGGGATACTCGCGATACCGAGCGCCAGCGCCAGCGGGAGTGCCGTCAGCCCCACGCTGATTCCGGCACCCAGATCTGCGCCAAAATGACTTCGACGGTACCCGCCTTTGAACAGGTTCAAAGCCTCTGGCCGGAATATCCCCTGCAAAGCAAAACGCGACTTTGGCTTCACTTCCATCACTGGTGTCCCCGATTCGCCCTTTCCTCGTCAAACGATTCCATCTCTTCGACAAGGCCGCTCAATTCAAAGCCTACAAAACAAGCCACCTGCATTTGTCTTCCTTTTCTGATCATACAGCTTCCTCAAGCTGCCACCGCTCAATGAGCCGGTCCAGAGGAAACCACTCGCGCAAATCACATTCCGAATCCCTCAACATACTCTTCCAGGCCAAGCCCCGCGGGATGCTTCGCCGGCTCGTAAGCAAGGTCGCGACGGGCCGCGTCAATATCAAACCAGTGGCTCTTGGCCAGCTCGGTCGCGACGAAGCGGGTCATGGGGGGCTCGCCCCTCAAGCGGAAATGCCGCCAGACAGCTTCCGCCACCGCGCCCACTCGATACGCCCTCCCAAAGGTCATTCGCTTCTCCAACGGCCCGATTTCCAGTCGTGCCAATAATGCCTGAATCCAGTCCCAGAGCACCACCGGCTCCCCTTGCGAAAGAAAGTATGCCTTCCCGCAGGCCACTCCCCGCTCAAGCGCATCCAACGCCTGAAGGTGCGCCACCGCCGCATTGCGGACGTGGGTGATGTCGACCCGGTTCTGTCCATCCCCTACAATCCTCAACCTTCCTGCCCGGGCCCGCTCAATCACTCGGGGCAGAAGATGCGGATCCCCCACGCCCCAGATCAAGTGAGGGCGCAGCGCACATGTCCGAAGGCCCCCAACGCCATCCGCCGCCAATACCTCCGCTTCCGCCACCGCTTTGGTTTCCGCGTAATGGCACAGCCAGTTCCTCCCATAAGGCAGCGCCTCGTTGGCACCTTCGAAAGCCTCCCCGGTAAACACCACACTCGGTGTACTCGTGTAGACCATCCGCTTCACCCCCGCCGCTTGGCAGGCGCGAAGCACGTTTCGCGTCCCCTCCACATTGGTGGAGACAAAAGCTTCCCGCGGACCCCAGATCCCCGCTCTGGCAGCGGTGTGAATGACCGCGTGACATCCCCCGACCGCACGCCCGACCGCCGCAGCATCCGTCAAATCCCCGCGAAACACCGATACCCCACCCGCCGCCAGATCGTCCGCCGCCGAACGTTGCAGAACACGCACCTTCGCCCCGGCCCGCAACAGATCCTCGACAATATAACGCCCGAGGAAACCAGCACCTCCCGTCACCAGAACTTCCACTCCCGCCAGTTCCATGACCTCACGAGAACGCCGCCTGAAGCGACCGTCCAGTGAATTCCCATTTACCGCCCCAGTCGCCGCGCCAACGTTAGACGGTGGATCTTCGCGTTGTGGCGAACATCCACCGGGAAGCGCCGCAGGAAATAGAAATCCAGGATCCCCTCGGTGTGCGAAAACTGTGCCCCCAACGCTCTCAGCTCCTCGATAAAGCGGCTCCGGGACGCGCGCCCCCATGGGTAGCACGCCGGCTCAGGCTCAATCGCCATGGCAGGCGTCTGATTTCCCCCGAGCCCGAATCCGATCAGAGCGCTGCGAAAGACCTTGGGATGCCTATTGAAAATCGCCTCACAACAATCCGGATAGAGCGAACCTGCCTCCGTCGTCACGCACTCGACCTTCCGACCACAGAACCAGATCCGGCCCTGATCGTCCAAATACCCGACATCGCCCATCCGGTGCCACAGCCGATTGCCACGGTCGACGATCTTGGCCGCTGCCGTCGCCTCGGGAAGCTGATCATACCCTCGGGTCACGACCGGGCCTGAGACCACAATCTCACCGATCTCCCCGGATGGAGCTGCCTCCAGGTCCACACCCGGCACAGAACCCGATTTCAGGATCCGGACAACCATCTCTGGAAGAACCCGGCCAACGCACGTCCCCGCACCGGCCTCCGTTTTGGCCCGAGTCTCGCCCAAGACCTCCTTGGCTGAAATCGCGGCCACAGGAAGAGATTCCGTCGCCCCATACGGGCTGAAGATCTCCCCGTTTGGCATCACCCTTCCGAAGCGTTCCATCAGTTCCGGAGGCACCGCTGCACCAGCCATGAGCACCCGCCGCAGGGAGGGCAACCGAACGTCCTTCCGCTCACAATACCGTGCGATGCGAGACCAGATCGCGGGCGAGCCAAAACTGTTTGTCACCTTGTTCTGCAAGATCGCCTGAACGACCTTGGCCGGATCTACCCGCGCCGGTCGACTCGGATTCATCTCCGGGACCACAGTGGTCATCCCGAACGCCGGATTGAACAGGGCAAACACTGGAAGCATCGGAAGATCCACCTCGCCCGGCTGAATGCCAAAACGGGATCCAATCAACCTCACCTGTGCATCGAACATGCCATGTTCATAGAGAACACCCTTGGGCGCGCCGGTGGAGCCGGAGGTGAAAAGGATGGCCGCGAGCTCCTTTCCTTCGGCCTCAACCGCCCCCAGCGAGGGCCGCCCATGAATCTTCCCTTCCAGGCTCGCATCAATTCGAATACGCACACCCGTCGCCTTGAAGGTGGAGCGAAAAATCCGGCTCAGAGCGGTCGCGATCGGTATCCCAACCACTGCCGCCGGTTGCGTCCGGCGCACGCAACTCAGGAAATTTCCCAAGCCCATGCCGGGATCGATCACCACCGGAACCGCCCCAATTCGAAACAAGGCAAAAATCACCCGGATCAAGTCCAGTCCAGGCTTGACCATGACCAGAGTCCGCATCCCCCGATGGATGCCCCGATCGCTCAGAAACGTCGCCGTCGCCCCGGAATCCCGATCCAGCTCACCAAAAGTCCTTTCGCGATAGACAATCCGTTCCTCCCTCGCCCGCCCGACCGGCACCTTCACCGCACAGGCCTGCGGTTGAACCTCCGCCTGCAGCGAAAGGAAGCGGGCCACGTTGGCGTTTTCCATCGACATCACCTAAGCCCTGCAGCCCTTCCGACCCTTTGACAAGCCATCTGCCGGAATCCCTGGCCATGAAGGCCACAACAGCAAATGCGCTCCACTTCAAGAAGCGTCGCGGAGGGACACCACCAAGCGTGCCAACACCTGCGGATGGCCCAACAGCACCTCCGGCACGGGAATGGAGACCCAGCCCGCATCATAAATCTCCGGAGATTCCCCGATCTGATTGCTGTCAAAAAGCGTCTCCCATGTGCTTCCAAGGTCCAACGAAACCTCGACCACATAACGAATCTCCTCTTTGCCTGCATCAAAGGGGAAAACGA
This sequence comes from uncultured Puniceicoccaceae bacterium, assembly GCA_964403935.1. Taxonomy (GTDB): domain Bacteria; phylum Verrucomicrobiota; class Verrucomicrobiia; order Opitutales; family Oceanipulchritudinaceae; genus SLLG01. The sequence continues at coordinate 68,478 of CAYOIB010000001.1, forward strand.
GACTGAGGTTCGTCGAGGTACCCTCAAAGCGGGGCAGACGCGCCTCAATAGGCTCTCCGGCCTCATAGCCGGTTGCATACCGAACCAGATTTGGCAGCCCGAGACCGTTCGGGTCAGCTGCCGGACCGGAAACCTCCGGGTTCTCCAACTGACCCGGATCAGGATAATTCAGCGCCTGCCACTCCGCGAAGGTTCTCACCTCTCCCGCCTGAACGAAAATTCGCGCCAGCTGAAGCTCTGAACGAGCCCCCAATCCCTTGTTGAGCGGATAATATCGCCAGATTAACTGAACGTTAGGATGCCCGAGAGCTGCCTGCGGAAGCCGATACGGCCCCAAGATTCTCAAAGCTGCTTCACCGGAACGCCTGCGGTACTCAATCGGCTTTCCATGGGCGTCGTGGAGGTCAGAAAACGTTCCCGAAGAACCAATACGGTATTGCAAGCGCCAGGCATGGGGCCGCGCGTTTGCCTCCACCGTTCCAGCGTTGAAAACGACGTGCGCGGCATCGACCCCACGGGTATCCAGTGCGAGGAGGACTCCACCCAGGTCGCGCGCCCGCCCTGTATTGATAAATGATACGCCCTGATCACCCAGGCCGTTAATGCGCGTCCGCCGGGTGTTGTTATAAGGGAACCCGTGGCTATCATCGGCATGCACATCGTCGCCAACCTTGTAAACATGGTTAAGAGGCGCATGCAGCGGCGGGTCGGCCCGGTTGGATTGAAGAAAGAGCATGTGCACCGGGAAGGTGCGCTCGCGGGCCTCTGGAGACCAGAAGGAGAAGGTGAAGGATTCGCTCGCTAGCGGATGCGGATCGGGGTAGACAAGAATTTGCACAGTCGCCTCCACCGGCGAATTTATCCCGTCGTCTGCCTGGATGCGCAGCGTGGTCTCGCCTCGGTTTACCCCCATCAGGTAGAGCGCATTGCCTACTTGAGCCACTGGGGTCACCGCAGGGTGGTCCACCATGACCGTATAATGGATGGGAAGGCCATCCGGACTCCGGAAGAAATCCGTCAGCGACACGTGCAAAGGTTCGTACTCAACCAGCGCAATCAGATCCTTTGGATAAACAAAAGATGGGGGCCGTGGCGACCTCTCGAACTTCGGCGTCAAGCTCATCCCGCTCCCAGGAGTGAGGACAACCTCGGCATCGCTCACACCCGGAAGTTCTTCCCAACCGACAAAATGATGCCCTGCATCCGGTATCGCCGTAATCCTTGCGGGCAAATGGCGAAACCAGGCAACCGTCTGTTCCTTCGGCCGACCCTCACCTCCCGGCCTGCCTGCATCATCCATCACGACACCATGGAGTGCGAGAGCTCCCCGCTGAGGTGTCGGATTGCGCAGCGTGAATGATGTCTGACCACCGAGTGCGAAGTTTTGATCGAGGTGGTTCAAAACATTCTCCGGTCGCCGCGAAAGGAATTCTTCCAGATCAGCCAAGCCGACTTGCCAATCATGCCAATCGAAAGGTCGGCCCCACCGGTGGAAGTGCTCTTCGATCTCTGTCTCAATCTCCCTCGCAAGAATTTCCAGCAATTCGAGGCCCCGAGCTGGCTGGAAGGTTATGTTCAAGTGCGCGGCATAACGCCCACAGAATTCCTGAACAAACGCTTCGTTCTTCCAGAGGTGATTGATCAGTTCCAGTGACCAGGAAGTCTCCCTCGGCAAAGGAAGCTCATCCGGGTGCTTCAGGCGGTGGAACATGTCGAAGTCCACGACGTATTTGTCCGCTGCATTATCGAGATCATACAAAATCCAGCGCCAGCGGCCATCCCGCCCTTGTGGAGCTTCAGGATCATAGTCGACCTGCTCGCGCCAGAACCTTATGTTGTTCCAAGGCCAATCGTGATTCGCCCCGTAGGTTTGCGCGATCATGTAGTCGATGTAGTTATCCACATCCATTCGCCTCTTCACTTCATCAAAGACTTCCGGCTTCGCGAGATCATGCCCTCTCATGTACTCCAGCATACTGTTGTAATGATCCATGGAGCCGGCTTCAACATCCCATCTCCCCGAGATGAGATCGACGGTGTCGGGGTCGACTCCATAATGTCGGCTCAAGTAGTGCTCATCCGTGCGTTCACGTAAGTTGTGGATACCCCAGTATTCCCCATTAAGAAAGACAACCGTGGGACGATATGCCTGACTCTCGAGATTCATCTCCCGGAAGAAAGTATGGAGAAATCCATCGAGCAGCATCGTGGGATTCGTCGAGGACCAGCTGATCCAATCCTGTCCGGAATTACGCAGAATCAAGGTGCGGAAGGATGTCGCATTGAGATCGTCAAAGAAAGGGAACTGAAGCCCCTCACCACGTGCCTCACCCCTCCGGTCATACAGACGCAGGGTCTTCTGCGGCAATGCCCGCGAGCCGCCGCCGTGAATTCTCACTCCGAGCGGCCCCGCTGTCACGAGCCCTCCCGAAGGGGACCGAAAATACTCGAAGTGCGCGGATCGTTCCCATTCTCGTCCGCTCCCAAAGTAGTTTGCTCCCCAGCGGCCCCACATATCATCGCCGTACCCATCCCGCTCATACAGATATCCGGGAACGTAAATGCCGTCGTAGTGATCGAATAAATCATGCGGATCCACAATCAATGAGACCGTATCGACAGCTGACCGGTGCTGATGCTCCGATCCCACAAACCACGTCCCCGCAAATCCCTCCCCCGGGAAGTAGCCATCCTTAATTGCGGCCACCCGAAGGGCGTGTGCCTTGGCCACCAGCCCGGAAGGGGGCTCCCAATCGAAATTGTGTGCCGATGTTTCAGGAGGGTTCGTCCGAATCATGGAGATCGTGTTCGCGTCTCCCTCCCGCGTCGTTAACCGAAGCGGACCCGCGTAGGGTATCGCGTCCGCGCCGGGGGGGGATCCGTCCATGGTGTAAACAATCCGAGCTTCGGGATCAGGGTGTGAGAAGGTCAATGTCACTTCTTTCTGGTAAAAACCGGGCATCATGTTGACGCTGGGGGCATCCAACACACCCACGTAAGCCGCCGTATCATTCGGAGCACCGGGTGTGGGCTCCGGGAAATAGTAATGCTTGTCCGGGTTTTCCAGCCCCCGTCCAAAGGAGACATCCCGCGGAAGGCGCACCTCGTCGATAAAATCCACCACCCTTCCTCCTGGATCATAGAGTACAACCGGCTCACCCTCCGCACTGAGAGAGAAGTTCGTATGAAGCGCGGGCCCGGACCGATTCTTTGACGACGCCCAGACCACGAGGATCTCACCAGGCTGAAGATTTCGGGAAGGAAAGACCCAACGGTGGGGCTGGTAAAGGTCGTCGCTCAGACCCCAACCCGTCAGATTGACCGGAGTGGCCCCCACATTCATCAGCTCAATCCAGTCGGAATAGTCTCCATCTTCGTCCGCCAGCGTCCGGTCATTTCCGGTCATAAACTCGTTGATACGGATCGTACCCACCGCAGGAACCCACCCAGCGGCAAGCAGTCCAATCACAATAGCGAGGACCCGAAATTTTGGAACAGGAGAACAGAACATCCCCATCCCCTACGATTCGCCTCACTTGATTGTCAAAATCTAAACGCCCTTGATGAAGAAAGGAGCATTCGGTTCCAGACCCATAAATTCTACTCTGTAGCCGCGTTTGCTAAAACGTGGACCATCCGCCAGCTCCAAGCCGATTCCGCCTCTCATGGGTTGAAGGCATTTAACTCTGCTTCGTCTCCTCCTTGCTGAGTTCGTAGGCTTCCCGAAGGAAATTGGACCCATGATTCTGATGATGAAAAGCATGGAGGGCGCACTTCTCGGATATTTCTGTGATGGCACGGACACCCCGCACGCTGTGTCCTTCGGCATTCAGTGGCGGCGAGTATGTCGCGATCCCGACCTGTCGGTTAACAACCCCCAAGAGGCCACCGGCGATGCCGCTCTTGGCCGGTATCCCCACTTGCACGACCCAGTTCCCCGCCGAGTCATACATCCCGCAGGTCAGCATAACTGAGAGCATATCCTGGATTGTCCAGGATTTGAACACCGCCTCTCCTGTCTTGGGATTTTCTCCCCTGTTCGCCAGAGTCGCACCGATCAACGAGAGCTCGCAGCAATTCAAAAGAAGCGAGCATTGCCTGAAGTAGAGGTTAGCGACCTTGGCCGGGTCTGCCTTCACCACCCCCTGGCTGACCATCAGATGAACCATCGCGTGGTGCCGATGCCCGATCTTTTGCTCTTTCTGCATCGTGGCTTCGTCGACCTCAAGGGGCCTCCCGACGGCTCCGGATATCGCCTCGTGGATTTGCTTCCACGCGCCTGCCTCACCGTAGGACTCCAGAAGAAGCGCGCAGGTCGCCAAGGCCCCTGCATTGAGCATTGCGTTAGCGGGTCGGCCCGTCTCCTCCTCTAGCTCAATGGCATTGTATGGCTCACCACTGGGCTCGACGCCGACATACGCCCGAACCGTCTCCTCGCCCAACAGCCCGAGCGCGACCGCGTATACAAGAGGCTTGGCAAGGGATTGGATCGTGAACTCGATCCCGCAATCGCCCGCCGCCCACTGAGTGCCATCGCGGGAGGTGATCGCCAGCCCAAAATGGGACGGATCCCCCTGGGTCAATTCTTTCACCGAGCCCTCATCGCACTCCCTGTACTTCACGTGGAGATCGTCCAATAGTTTCTGGATCATCCATTCACACTACGAACTTTGACTGCCCGGTCGAATACTCAGCCGCAAACGCCCCATCAAAAAAATCCGAATTGCCTCATGCAAGCGGCCCTCATCGAGATGGGGTTTCCTGCTGTTCGCCGAACCACGAACCGGGCCTCCACGCCACACCTGGCATTTATATCGGGCAGACGCCCCTCAGGAAGGTCTACTTCTTCACCAATTCATTCCAATAGGAGGGCGACATCCGATTGGCCTCTTTGATACAGGCTTCTTTGTCCTCTAAAAAGTGGTCAAGGGCCTCAATGACGGGCATCCTGAAGCCCTTCGCCTTCGCCTCTTCGAGGAAGTAGCCAAACTGCCCCGCCTTGATTCCAAGATCGGCAGCGTTGCCAGACGCCGCTTTCTCACAGACCTTGCGCAACAGGAGCCGCCAACCGTCATCCCCGCCCACCATTTCGGCGAGAAACCCCGGATCGATACCGGCGTTCACCCCGAAGGCCACCGCCTCGATCATGGCCGCGTTGGCCAGGCCCATGCCCAATTGGTTCACCCCCTTCACGAGTTGGCCCGCCCCAGCCTCCCCGCAATGCCTGAGGAAGTTTGAATCGCCCATCGCCTCGAAGACACCCCGGGTCCGCTCGAAGGCCTGCTCGTCGCCACTGACAAAGAAACGCAGGTGACCCTTGGCCGCTCCGCCGACACCACCCGTCACAGGCGCATCAATGAGAAAGGCATCCTTCGCCATGAAGCGCGCGGCCAGCTCACGCACGATCGGAGGAGAGACGGTCCCCGTATTGATGATTACCTGACCCGCCCGGCAGGCCGGCAAAGCGGTCTCTTCGCAAAATCGAACAAAGGAGTCCGAACTGGGCAGGCTCGTGACAATACACGCCGCCTTGGCAAAAATCCCGGCGGGCTCGCAAAGCTCGCCTCCATTTCTCAAATGGGCCTCACGGACTTCCTCACTGAGGTCCCAGCCATAGACCGCGAAGCCCGCCCGCTTCAGGTTTGCCGCCATACCCGCACCCATCGCGCCAAGACCGAAAAATCCTAAAGTCTGCATCCCAAATTCTCTTCCGGCAGAGGGAGGAACTTCAATATCGTTCGGCATAAGAGTGCCTGAAAGTTCACGATCCGAGGCAGTGCTTCCTGAGGTATTCAAGAGCCTGTTCTAAATAACGATCCGTTTCCGGTACTTCACGTATTTCAATCTCCACGACGGCATTGCCCTCGTAACCCTCCCTGTCGAGGGTCGAAAAGAGCCCCGGCAGATCAACCTCTCCCTCGCCGTAGGGAACAGATCGACCCTCGCCGATGTCCTTGACGTGAACAAGGGCAATCCTGTCCTTGAACTTTGGGTACGCGCGTTCCCAGGGACAGCCCGCCGCATGAAGGTGCCCGACCTCGAGAAGCACTTTCATTCTCGGGTCATCGATTCGTTCCAGGGTGATCTGTGTATCCTCAAGCGAGCTCAGTGCTGATCCCTTGTGGTTCTGCAGGACGCCGATCAAGCCACGCTCCTCCAGAAGATCGAGGGCACGCGGTGCCGCACGGACGTAATCATCAATCGTCTTTGCCTTGTAGAGCACAACAGACGCGCCAAGGACACGGGCTGCATCGGCGGCACGCATCAAAGACACCCATGCTTCGTCACTATCCGGGTCAATCTCCGGAAGATGAAACGACGATACCTCCAGGCCACACGCCTCTATAAGGTGCCTGTATGGGCCGGGATCGGAACCGATCCGGAAATGCGATGCCGCCCAGGAGGTAAAGACTTCCAGCTTCTTGAACCCAAGCTTCCCATAGGCCCGAAACGCCTCGCGCGCGGGCCATTTCGGGTTACAGGCAGGACTGGCAACCAAACGGTCGGCCCATGGAGTTCTCATATTCACTGAAAGAAGGCCCAAGCAGTCGGCATCGCCGTCAGACCCAAACAAAGGCAAATGAATTCAAACCAATGACCCCTGGGTTCCAGACTTCTCATGACCTTCCCAAGGCTGTTGCCATTTCCCAATGGCTGTTGTTGCCGTGTGAACGAACGCTTTCCATAAGCACCCCCAGCCATCGACTCTTCACTCTGCCAATCCCGTTAGTTACAGCGATCGGACTTCGTTCCCAACCTGCCTTGGACCCTGGTCTCCCCGAAGAGGATCTACAGACTTGAGAACTGATTCGCACAAGCTAAAAGTCACTGCTGGATATTCAAAGGAAGTCGCCGAAGTGGCTCTGGCGCTTTTTCAGCACCAGAGCCCCAGGGTCATGGCGCGCGGGGCGACGACGCCGTAGACGCTTCGGCGATAAGCTCGAGGGGGAAGCGGTCTTGATTTAGGGGAAGATTGATGCGTTGACGAAGGCGAGCGCTCTCGTAGAGGGCCATGACGATCTCGAACCCACGCAGGGCAACGCGGCCGTTCATGGGGTGCGGCGCCCCGGTTTCGAGGGAGTGGACCATCTTTTCAAAGCTGAGGCTGATGCCGTCTCCACCCGGGTCTGAAAGTTCGACCTGTCTCCATAAAGCCGCCGCCTCAGCGGGAACAGGCTTATACATCCAGCTATCCATCCCCGGGGCATGGTCGCCCGCCTTCAAGTCGCTGATATAGAGATTGGGCACCTTGTCGCCGGTGCGCCACAGGCGGCCCTTCGATCCAATGATTTCGTAATCCTGATAAACTCGATTTGGTGGAACGAGGCACCCAGTGACAAACTCAAGGCGCACATTATTGGAGGCATGGACCTGCCCCATGGCTCCCGCTTCCACGATATGGCCATATCGAAAACCGGGAGATTCCTTGCCATCGTTCTTGGCCGAAGGCTCCGGATTCAGTGTGATACCTCCCGAGACCCAGTTGATATCCACATCTCCATTCAACCATAGCAAGCTGTCGACGGCATGGGTCCCATCGCTTAAAAAGTCTCCCTGACAATGCCCTCGCATCTGGCGCACTTCACCGATTTCCCCCGACTCGATGATTCGCCGTGCTTCCACCAGATCGGGCAAGAGCCGCCGTTGATGATTTATAATCAACAAGATCCCTTTTGCTTCGCAGGCTTCTACCATCGCCTTGGCATCGCCAAAGTTGGTCGCCATCGGCTTCTCACAGTGAATCGCCCGCACGCTTGGGCACGCAGCCGCCGCAAGCGTCAAGGGTGCATGGGAGACGTTGTGGGAGGTAATAAGAACAATCTCCGGCTCCGTCTCGCGAAGAAGAAGGGAAGGATCATCGTAGGACCGGATCCCAAATTCATTGCCGAGGCGGTCGGCCGATTCACGGTTAATATCGCCGACGGCAATGAGATCCAATCCATCGATCGCGGCCGCACGACGGGCTTGGGAGGTCCCCATTCCCCCGCAACCCAGAAGAACAGTGCGGAGGGGGCGTGAGCTGTGCATATCAGACATAATTGAAAGTTCCGAATGATTTAGCTATGAACGGGTATCGGTGAAGCGGCGGCAGAATTCCCAGCTGCGTTCGATGGAAGTGAAGGCGTCGACATTTTTGTCGGGAATCCATTCCCACTGAAAATCGATCACTTCCGGATTCGGATGAAGCGTGAGAAGATCGGTCAAAATCGTTTCAAGGCCAATGTCACCCTCGCCGAAGGTCGCCCCCGCTTGGTCGAAGGACAAATTTCGGCCGTTGGGGGCGAGGTAGAAGTCCTTGAGGTGCGTCCCGAGAACGTAGGGGATAGCCTCGCGGCAACCCTCGATGGGTTTTTCTCCGATCCCCGCGCAATTCCCGGTATCGAGCAAAATCCCCAGGGGGGGAATCGATGCGCACAGCTCGACAAGATCGGAGCAGTAGTAGTCGATATGGTTCTCGATGGCACACCCCACTCCAAGAGCGGCGAGCTTCTCCGAGAGCCGTCCGAGGACCGCCCGGAGCCGCTCCATCTGGAAAGTGAGCGTGGGCTCCCGCATAAAGCGGTGGTAATTTCCTGCGCCCGTGTGCACCAGCCGGATATTCAAGACATCACGCAAAGACCGGATCTTCTCAACATAGGCATCGACATGGGCGCACAGCTCTTCGAGCGAATCCGTAAAGTAGTTTGCATGGAAGCCTGGTGAGAGCCGCAGCCCATGAGCCTGAACAAAGGCACCCACCTCCTTCTCCCGCACCGGATCCTTGAGCGCATTCAGGGAAATCGTGCCGGAGGTAAAGCCATGTTCCACAAGGAACCGAAGCTGGTTCATTTGGGCGTCTCCCTCCCAGCACCGGAAATCTCCAGCCCATACACCTGCGTACCCCCACTGCTCTGGATTGATCTTTTGCATCATTTGCTCAGCCTTTAAGCACAGTATACATGCATCAGGCATAAGACTCCATAGAATGTGTGCCCAAAACCATTTGAAATTTGATCACTCGCACCCCCTCAAGGCTGACGCGTTACCTTTCGCGAAGGAAGAGATCATGCGGCAGCTCGGTTGGGGCGACGCCTGGGGCTACGTCCTCGCGACCTTTTCCCGGGCCTCGGCCCCCCCCAGGGAAGAGGCTTGGACCGATCGGGATTCCATCGCCATCAACCTGGTACTGGAGGGTGCCGTCTCCTATGAGGAAGAGGGAACCGCCCCCATTACGCTCGGTCCAGGGTCCGTCTTTGTCCGGATCCCGCGACGCCGGCACCGCACCTCGATTCTCACCCCGGAAGGCTATGCCGAGTTTTTCATCTGCATGGACCTGGGAACATCAGCCGCCCTGGGGGCGCTTCATTTAATCCCGCACACCGCGATTTTTAACCCCGGCCTCGAAACACGCTTGATCGAAGCCTGCCTGAGACTCCAGCGAGTGTTACGGGATGACAATGTCTCCCGCTACGTTATTTTGGCCGCTCTCCTCACCGCCCTCGACGCCCTCCTGGTGCCCGGAACGGGGACGCAGGCAGATGCCTTCTGGGACGGGAAAATACTGGCAGCGACTTCGCGCCTGAAGGATCCGGAGACGTACGAGTTGCCTCTCCCCGAAATTGCCAAAGAGCTGGATGTGACGTACCCCACCCTGCGCCGGATTTTTCGCGCCCGTCACGGGATGTCGATGGGCACCTACCGCATCCGCGCGCGCCTGGAGGCAGCTTGCCGCCTCCTCGTCAGCTATTCGGTTGGCGAAGTATCGCGCCGCCTTGGCTACCCCGATGCTTTCGGTTTCTCGGCCCAATTCAAGAAGCACGTGGGGATGTCACCCTCGGAATACCGGCGACGGGTGGCAACCCGGCCGACCGCCCCTCACGCAAACCTGCGCCCGTGACGGCCTCCCGCTACGTGCGTGGCGCTGGCGGGGCACCGGAGGCTTCTGTTCCACCGCAGGCATCGCGCACCAGATAGACGGGCCGCGCCTTCACCTCGTCATAGACCTTGCCGAGATAGGCTCCGAGGACACCAATCCCGATGAGCTGCACCCCACCGAGGAAAAGAATGATCGTCACCGTCGAGGCATAGCCCGGCACATCAATGCCGGAAATAAGGGTCCGCAGCACCATGAAGCTGCCGTAGAAGAAGGCCGCGAGAGCGATGATCGCGCCAAAAAAACTCCAGATGCGCAACGGCAGGCTGCTGAAAGCGACGATCCCGTCGGCGGCAAAGCGCGCCAACTTGATGAAGTTGAAGCTGCTCTTCCCAGCAATGCGGTGCTCCCGGTCGAAGTAAACCGTCGTCGTCCGGAAACCGACCCAGGCAAAGAGACCTTTCATGAAGCGGTTGCGCTCGTGAAGTTGCTTCAGCGCATCGACCACTTTCCGATCCATCAGCCGAAAGTCCCCCGTGTCGATCGGCAACCGGATATCGGCAAGGCAATTGAAAACCCGATAGAATTGCTGGGCGGTGAGCTTCTTCGAGAAGGTATCGCTGCTGCGCGTGCGCCTCGAAGCCAGGACCACTTCGTAGCCCTCCTCCCGCCACAAGCGCACCATTTCCGCAATGAGCTCAGGCGGGTCCTGGAGGTCGGCGTCGATCGGAATGACACAATCCCCTTTCGCGTGATCGATGGCGGCCGTGAGAGCCGCCTCCTTGCCGAAATTCCGCGAAAGATCGATCGCGCGGATAAAGGGATTTGCTTCCGCCCTTTCGCACAATGCTTTCCAGGTTCCGTCGGTGGAGCCATCGTTGACACATACGATCTCGTAAGCGCCCGGCAGCGCCTCGAGGAGGGGTAACAACCGGCCAAAGAAGGCGTCCATGGACGAGGCCTCGTTGAAGAAGGGAACGGCGACGGACACCAAAGGGCGAGAAGATGCGTGCGCCTTCACGGGAATCTCCAGCCTCAACCGGCAGGTTGTGCAGCAGCACGCAACCTTTGATGGTACTCCTGCAATGGCCGAACGGTCAGCTCCTTCGTCCTCAGAGAGTTCAAGGCAAGGGCGGTGGTGCGGGCTCCCGTCATGGTGGTCATGATCGGAATCCCGTGCTTCATCGCCTCCGCCCGAATCGTGTTCTCATTTCGTCTTGGAATCATCCCGCTCGGCGTGTTGATGATCATCTGAACCTCACCGTTCTTGATGAGGTCGAGAACATTGGGACGGCCTTCGTTGATCTTGTGGACGGACCGGACCGGAACACCATTTGCCTTCAGGATCTCCAGCGTTCCCGCCGTCGAGATGATCGTAAACCCGAGGGCTACAAAACGCCGGGCGATATCCACCGCGAGCGGTTTATCATTGTCCTTCACTGAAAGGAAGATGGAACCGCCCTCGGGTAATTGGGGCCCGACCGCCATCTGCGTCTTGGCAAAGGCCACACCGAGGTCGTCGTCGATCCCCATGACCTCCCCGGTGGAACGCATTTCCGGACCGAGGGCAATCGGCGAACCCGGGAAACGCATGAAGGGGAAGATCGACTCCTTCACCGACCAATAATCCGGCACGATTTCCTTGGTGAAACCGAGGTCGGCCAACTTAGCTCCAGCCATCACCTGCGCGGCCAGCTTGGCCAGCGGCACGCCGATGGCCTTCGAAACGAAGGGCACGGTGCGGCTCGCGCGAGGATTCACTTCCAGGATGTACAGGTCGCTGTCCTTCATCGCGAACTGGATATTCATCAGCCCGATGACCTTCAGCTCTCGAGCGAGTGCGACGGTGGCTTCATGCACATCATTGAGTAACTTTCGCCCAACGGTGTGCGGGGGCATCACCATGGCGGCATCCCCCGAGTGCACCCCGGCAAATTCAATGTGCTCAAGCATCCCGCCGATGACCGTCGTCTCGCCGTCGGAAATAGCGTCCACGTCGAGTTCGATCGCGTCCTCCAGGAACTTGTCCAGCAAGACCGGCTTCCCGGGGGCGACGTCGAAGGCCTCCCGCACGACCGCCTTCATCTCTTCTTCACTGTAGAGGATGAACATTCCACGGCCCCCGAGAACAAAGCTCGGGCGCAGGAGAATCGGGAATCCAATGCGGACGGCCTCGCGCAGCGCCTCATCCTCAGTGGTGGCGATGCTGTTGATCGGCTGCTTCAGACCGATCTTGTTCAGGATGTCTTTGAAAAGGCGACGGTCCTCGGCTGTATCGATCATCTCGGGAGAGGTCCCGATGATATTCACCCCGTGGGCCTTCAACTCCGAGGCCAGGTTGAGCGGCGTCTGCCCGCCAAACTGGACGATGGCGCCCTCGCACTTCTCCTGGCGGTAGATCTCAAGGACGTCCTCCAGGGTCAAAGGCTCGAAATACAGGCGGTCAGACGTGTCGTAATCGGTCGAAACCGTCTCCGGATTGCTGTTGACCATGACGGATTCATAACCGGCCGCACTCAGGGCAAAGCTGGCGTGGACGCAGCAATAATCGAATTCGATCCCCTGCCCGATGCGATTGGGTCCACCGCCCAGAATCATGATCTTGCGACGATCACTCGGGCGAATCTCCGTCTCGTCCCCGTAGGTTGAGTAATAATAGGGCGTAAATGCCTCGAACTCCGCCGCACAAGTATCCACCAGCCGAAAGACGGTGTTGATCCCATTGGCTTCACGCAGGCTCTTGATCCGCTCCGGTGCGAGACCGGTAATGTAGTTCAACTGGACGTCGGTGTAGCCGTATTCTTTCGCTTGGCGAAGAAGGACGGGGTCAAGGCCCGTGCCAGCCTTCTCAAGGCGCTGCTCCATCTGAACAAGCTGCAGCAGCTGGACCAGGAACCACCGGTCGATCTGTGTCAGGCGGAAAACGTCCTCAATCGTCATTCCCGCACGGAAGCCATGCCGGATATAGAATGGCCGCATCCACGTGGGACGCGAAAGACCGGCCTTGATCTGATCCATCGGACAGGCCTCACGCTCACCGAATTTTCCCCCACCCCCAAAACCGCGGGCCCCAATTTCCAGCGAACGCAAGGCCTTCTGGAACGACTCCTTGAAGGTGCGCCCGATAGCCATGGCCTCGCCAACCGACTTCATGGACGACGTCAGGGTGTCGTCGGTATTCGGGAACTTTTCGAAAGTGAAGCGCGGGATCTTGACAACAACGTAGTCGATCGACGGCTCAAAGCTGGCCGGTGTCTCGCGGGTGATGTCGTTCTGCAGTTCGTCGAGTGAATAGCCAACGGCGAGTTTCGCCGCGATTTTGGCGATCGGAAAACCGGTTGCCTTCGATGCCAGAGCGGAGGATCGGCTCACCCGCGGGTTCATCTCGATCACGACCATGCGCCCCGTTTCCGGGTCGAGGGAAAACTGGATATTGGACCCTCCCGTTTCCACGCCCACTTCACGAATACAGGCAAAGGACGCATCCCGCATGAGCTGGTACTCCTTGTCCGTAAGCGTCATCGCGGGGGCCACCGTGATCGAATCCCCGGTGTGGACGCCCATCGCGTCAAAATTCTCGATCGCACAGATGACCACACACTGATCCTTGTGGTCGCGCACGACTTCCATCTCGAATTCCTTCCATCCCAGAAGGCATTCCTCGATCATGACTTCATGCATCGGGCTGGCATCGAGCCCGCGCTGGACCAGCTCCTCAAAGTCTTCCTTATTGTAGGCCACGCCCCCGCCATTGCCACCAAGCGTGAAGCTGGGACGGCTGATGAGCGGGAAAGCGCCAATTTCCTCGGCTGCCTTACGCGCTTCCTCGAGCGAGCCAACGATGACGCTCTTCGCAACATCCAGGCCGATCTTCTGCATCGCCTCCTTGAAGAGCTCGCGATCCTCACCCTTCTGGATGGCATCGTACTTTGCTCCGATCATCTCCACCCCGTGCCGCTCCAGAATGCCTTCTTCGAAGAGCTTACAAGCCAGATTCAGGGCCGTCTGCCCACCGAGGGTCGGCAGGAGCGCCTGCGGCTTTTCACGGGCAATGATCTTTTCGAGAACGGGGATTGTCAGCGGCTCGATGTAGGTCACATCGGCAAAATCCGGATCCGTCATAATGGTGGCCGGGTTGCTGTTTACCAGGACGACCCGATACCCCTCCTCTCGCAAAGCTTTGCAAGCCTGCGTTCCACTATAGTCAAATTCAGCAGCCTGACCAATCACAATTGGTCCCGAGCCGATGATCAAAATTGTTTCAATGTCCTTCCGTTTGGGCATTGAAGGGGAAAATAAGCTGTCACGCTTCCTGCCAAGCAAGGCTTTATTTCAGCAAGGCACGCGTTTCCCCCTGTTCTTGTGTGTCAGGCCACTCCCTCAAAGCCTGATCTATCATCTCCAAGTCGATTTTCTGCCGGGTTTGGCGTTAAAATCCATCGCGCATAAAGCTCAGCGAAATAGCGCCTTCGGCTGTCCAGGCAGGACATCCCAATTTCCTCTCTCCACGCACTTCACCCTTTCCACGCCCCGCACGCCCCGCCTAGATTGGCGCGATGGACATCCATCAACGCTTGAGCGCCGCCTGGCGAACGCAGAATTCCCTGCTCTGCGTCGGCATCGACCCTGATCTCGACCGCCTTCCGGCGTCAGTGCGCTCGAGCAGCGAGCCTTTCCTCGCCTTTGCGCGGGAGATCATCACCGCCACCGCGCCGCACTGTGCTGCCTTCAAGCCGCAGTTTGCGCACTTCGCCGGGCAGGGCCGCGTTCCCGAGCTCCGGGCAATCTGTGCCTTCATCCGCGAGGCATTTCCCGACCATATTCTGATTCTCGACGCCAAACGCGGCGACATCGGCTCGACCGCTGACTTCTACGCCAAAGAAGCGTTTGAGTGGTTTGGGGCCGACATCGTGACAGTGAACCCGTACATGGGCGGCGATACCTTGAAACCTTTTACGAAGAATCCATCCCGCGGCATCTTCGTCCTCTGCAAAACCTCCAATTCCGGATCCGCCGAGCTCCAGAATCTCGAGGTCGGTGACCGCCGCCTCTTTGAAATCGTCGCCGAGCGCGCCTCCAACCAGTGGAATGCCCGCCGGAATGTCGGCCTGGTGGTCGGGGCCACCTATCCGGCCGAGCTCGCTTCCGTGCGGGCCGTGGCACCCACCCTGCCTTTGCTCATTCCCGGCATCGGGGCTCAGGGGGGCGACCTCGAAGCCACCCTCGCCGCCGCCCTCACGCCCGATGGGACCGGCGTCCTCATCAACGCTTCCCGCTCCATTATCTACGCCGCCCCCGGACCGGACTTTGCCGAACACGCGGCCGAAGCCGCCCGCCAACTCAACGACCAGATCAACGCCCTTCGACCATGATCGACCTCGGATGGAACCGAAAAGATGAAGACGGAAATCGCGTCCACATCAACTTCCTCCTCAAGCGAGGAAAGATGAAGTGGACGATCCGGCGGCACCGCCACTCCGGCACCGAGCCCTACATCCCCGAGCGTGAGGATTGGGCGGATCTCCTCGCCGTTATCGATCGCCACCAGCCACGCGGCAAGGTGACGGCGGAGGATGCCAATTGGGTCCGATCCCACGTCGCCGCACTGCCCCCAATCCAGAGCGACGAAGCCGACTGAGACCTTTCTCAGGGGAAGATCCCGTGGTGGGCATAGCTCTCCGCAAGCCGCTCAATTCCGAGGAGGAAGGACCCCGTCCGCAGATCGGGCAGCTTGCCCGCCTTCCAACGCTCGTGAATCTGATTATAAGCAATCAACATCGTCTGATCAAGCGCGGCCACGACCATGTCTTCCTCACTGGACCGTTGAACCAGCGGGTCGCGGACTGACTTCGGAATCTCACTGCCTGTCACCGATTCGATGGCTTCGACCAGTTTCCGCTTCGTGTTTTCCTCGTGCCGTGAGAGCAACCGATCAAAACTGATGCCCGCTTTGTTCTTTACCCACTCGAAGTAGGAGACCGTGACCCCGCCTGCGTTGAGGTAGACATCGGGAATCATGAAAACTCCCCGCTCACGGAGGATGGCTTCGCCGTGAAAATCCACCGGACCGTTGGCCGCTTCAGCCACAACTTTCGCCCGGATGCGCGGGGCATTCTCCGCCGTAATCTGGTTCTCGAGCGCCGCGGGCACGAGGATGTCGCAGTCCGCCTCCAGCAGCAGGTTCCCATCCTCACAAAAGGTTGCCTCAGGAAATCCCTTCAACGTCCCGGTCTCCCGTCGGTAAGCCAAAACCGCCTCCACGTCGAGGCCGTCCGGCGCATGCAAACTGCCCTCCAGCTCAATAACACCGACAATCACCGCCCTGCCAGCCTTCTGCAGGAAGTTTGCGGCATTGTAACCCACATTCCCCAGGCCCTGAACAATCACGCGCTTGCCGGGAAGCCCCGGAGTCAGGCCGAGTGCCTTCATATCCTCGGCGTGGTCCACGCAGGCCCGGATTCCAAAATAAACGCCGCGCCCGGTGGCCTGCCGTCGCCCTGGAATTCCCTGCATGCCGAGCGGCTTCCCGGTGACGCAGGCATAAGGATGCGGCTCGTTCATGCAGATATTCTTGTAGGTGTCTGCGATGAAACCCATCTCTCGCTCACCGGTACCATAATCGGGTGCCGGCACGTCGATATCGGGTCCGATGAAATTCTTCCGGATCAGCTCAGCCGTATATCTCCTGATAACGCGCTCCCGGAATCCCTCCGAGATCGAAGATGAATCAATGATAACGCCGCCTTTGGCACCCCCAAAGGGCACGCCCACAATCGCGCACTTGTAGGTCATGAGGGCGGCAAGGGCCACCGTCTCGTCGAGCTTCACCCGATCGCTGAAGCGAATGCCGCCCTTCGTCGGCAACCTGTGGTAGCTGTGCTCCGCCCGAAAGGCTTCCACCACCGTGATCGAGCCGTCATCCTCCTGCACCGGGAAACGCATTCGATAGACCGAATTACATGCCTTGATTTGCTCAAGAATGCCTGGCTTAGCCTTCGAATGCCTCGCTGCTCGATCGAAGTAGGTCGAGACGCTCGTAAAGAAATCTCCGCGTGTCATCCCTTAAGGTAGCACGCCTGCCCCAATAGACCAAGCCCAGGCCCCCAAGCCTTGAAGGAGGCACCTTGCCTGCCCGCCTGCCCGAAAAAGCCTTACGCCCCGAAGGTCTTCAGGAACGGCCGATCTGTATCGGTCCGTAACATCCACTCGATCAACTTGAGCTGAAGGTCGGCCACGAGATCTTTGTATTCAGACCGGCCATAGAGATTCACCATCTCGTAAGGATCCTCTGCCACATGGTAGAGCTCGTTGCCGCCCACTTCCCGAATGACGAGTTTCCAATCCTGCGTCCGAACCATCTTGGCCCGCGCCATGGCGTCGGGACATTTCTCATACGTCAGCTGCTTGCCCCCCACTGTCTTCACGCGCCGGCCATTTACCTCAGCCCAGGCCGGAGCCTGAAAGCGTGCCCGCATCGCGGCCTCATGGCCACCGTCCGCAAAGACCGCTTCCTTCGTCGGCTGGCCCTCCAGCGTGGGCAGCAGGGACGTCCCGTGCCACACCCAGTCTTCCCGACCGGATATCCCGAGATAATCCAGAAAGGTCGCCGGCAGGTCGACGTGCTCCGTCAAATGTGCCACCCGCTTGCCCCCAGGAATCCCCGGACCCGCCAGCACCATCGGGACATGCAACAGGCAGTCCTGCAAAGACGCATCCCATTTCTCATTGATGCCGTATTGCCCCGCATAGTCTCCGTGGTCCGAGGCAAACAGCACGAGAGTGTCCTCCTCCAGCCCCTCTTCCTTGAGCGCGGCCAGAATCCTTCCGACCAGATCATCGATATAGGTGATCATGCCGTAATACACACTCTGGATCTCTCGCAGGGATAATTCCGAAATATCATTACCCAGTCTCCATTCACGCTGCGCGCGCAAGGGAAGCGGCGCATTCTCTGGCAGATCGTGCGGGAAAGCCCGAATACCCTCCCGATCATACATTGAATAATACGGCTCGTGAATCCCATAAGGCGGATGCGGCTTGCCTAAATTAACCTGAAGAAAAAACGGTTTGGAACGATCCCGAATACCCTTCAGATAAGCGGCTGCCTGATCGGTCCGGTTCTCGTCGCTGAACGCACGTGCCTGCTTGCCGGTCACGAGACCCTCGTAATCAACCTCTGCCAAGGCCTCGATATGAAGGCCCGATGCCGCCACACCATCTGGGTACGTCCGCTCCTGCATCGCTGCCTCGCGCAGGGGACCTTCGGTAAAGGAGGTGTAGTCAACCACCCCCGCTCCTTTTGTGTTCCGTTCTTTCCCCTCGCCGTAAAACCAGCTGTCCTCCCACACATGGTTCAGCCCTAAGACTGCAGTTTCGTACCCATGGTCCCGCAGACATTCCGCCAGCGTCGGCGACCCTTTCGGAAGGTGGTTCGGGCCCATCACCGTGCGCAACCCATCGGTGTGCGTATAACGCCCCGTATGCATCGCACAGCGCGATGGCACACACTTGGGGAAAGGCACGAAATGTCTCTCAAAAACAGTTCCCCGCGCCGCGAGCTCATCGAGGTGAGGTGTTCGCACATCAGGATTCCCCATGAACCCCGTGCTGTCCCCACGCAGTTCATCAGAGGTAATCCAAAGGATATTCGGCCGCTTCGTCATGGTAGCCCAAGGCTAGCCCCCTCCGGGCGCACCCATCAATTGAAAAGGCGCTTCACCCGCCACCTTGAGATCAGCACGGCAACTTCTCTGATTGTGGATCTCGAAAAGGGCCTTGCGGAGTCAGGACTAAGGTCAAGGGCGCGCCTGCCGACCCACACCAATAGGAATCATCAGCCCCCTCCTCCCCTCAGCCCTGGATTGACTTTGCTGATCCGGCGCTCTCTGCTGTGGAGCTCCCCACCCGTCGAAACGGGTTTTCTGCGACTTCGACCCCGACTCCTTATGGCTATTCCCCGATTGAAGGGCACGTTTGTGCCGCGCTTCCTGTGTCTGCTCACTTCGCAATGTCTCGCGGCCGCCGTCGCCGTCGCTGATCCCAGCGTTTTCGGAGAAAACATGGAGGTCGTTCCAGGCTTCCCTCACGACCAGACTTTTGTCCCTGGGCAGCTGCTCTATCGGCAGGTCGGCCTCGGGCGGATAACGAATATCATCTATCATAATGGATGGCTTTATACGAATAACTTCGGGGATGAGCGCCGCCACTGGCGCTTCACCGACCCAAGTGATCCTGCCTCGCTCACACTGATGGGCACAGGTGGCCGGATGTACACAGACCACGGCACACACGGTCACAAGAAGGTTGGCCGGTGGGCAGGCGGGGTCTTCATGCCGATTTACGCGGAATCCCCCGGAGTCACGGTTGTGCGGCCCTCACAATCCGAAATGCCCGAGAATTACGTCCACATGCAGACCCCGGGAAACAGCCACTTCATCTACTACCCGTGGAAGGTGCCCTTCAACTGGGTGCAATACGGCGGGAGCTCCGGGCGGGGGCCGATCTCCCGGGGCAACCAGCTCTTGACCGACTTCGACTCGCTCGCCAGCCACGGTGTCGCGGGGACCGCAATTTTGCTCGGGGATGTCCTCTTCATGGCCTCCGATGGCAGCGATCAAGGCGTCCTCTCCTACGACCTCACACCCATCTTTGACGGCGGCCAGCCTATCCTTCTGGACAAATTATCAGGGAATATCGGCGGCTACCTCGCTGGCATCTGGGAACACTACCTCATCTTGTCCGGCGGAGACAGCGTCAGCCGAAACCTGACGCATGTGGTCGATATCAGCGACCCCACCAACCTCAAGCTGGTCACCACGATCAACCTCCGCGGAACCCCGGCGCTCGACGCGGGAACAAGCGTTCCCTATGTGCAGACGCAGGACGAGTTCGTCTTCACCCGGCGCCACAAGATCAACATGGAGACCCTCATTGCGGCGCAGGATCCGGAGAGCGGCTTCACCGAAGCCGATGCCCTTGTGCTCGAGCTCGATGAGGTCGGAAACAACCGCCCGGCCGGGAGCGTCTCTGGACCTCTTGATGTCAGCCAATTCACCCTGCCGATCGGCAACCTCCTCGTTTCAGCGAGCTACAGTTTCGGTGGACGCGACGGCATCGGTGTCTGGGCCCATCAGGCTGAACCGGACACCCGTCCGCCCTACGTCGGCTACCACCGCCCTCTGGATGGGCAGACAAATTTCCCGCTTGGGGCACCCATCAGCCTCGTCATCGCCGAAACGCTCGAGTCCTTCACGGTGGCAAGTGGCGATACCGTAATTGTGAGGCCAGTCGGTGGGGAACCCCTTGTGTGTTGGACGTCCGTCGCCTACGACAGCATCGTCACCATCACCCCGCGCACTTACTTTGAGCCCGACACAACTTACGAAGTGATTCTCGATGGGATCAAGGATGCCGCCGGCAATGCCCTCGAACGCTACGCCTTCACCTTTTCCACGGGGAGCGACCTGCAATCCAGGAATACACCGCCTGAAGTCCACGGCACCTCCTCGACGCCCGTTGCCCCCGCCCCAGGCGAGAGGGTCCTATTGACGGTCGATGCCTCGGATCCGGACGGCGATGCCCTGGAGTACCGCGTCGATTTTGGCGATGGATCCGGGCAAACCGAGTGGCGCTCCGAAGCCAGCTTTTCCCACACCTATGCGGAGGAAGGCCACTACGCTGTCAGCATTCACGTCCGCGATATTCCTCAAGCGGGCGACCGCCAGACCACCCTCCACCTCCTTACCCAAACGGTCGCTGAAGCCCCGCCTTCCGGTTTGCCCACCCATTCCAGCACGATCGCCCTCGATGCGGACGCCCGGAAGGTTTGGCTGGTGAATCGCGATAACGACTCTGTTTCACGGATGGATGCCGATACGATGGCACTCGATTTTGAACGCGATCTCGGGCAACTCCTCGACCTCCCTGGAACCATCACACCGAGCAGCCTGGCGGTGGTGCCGGGCACGGGCGATGTCTGGATCACCTGTGAAAGATCCGACCAGATCCTTGTCCTCAGCAGAGCGGGCACATTGATCCGCACAATTTCCGTTCCCTATGGCCACGCGCCCCAGCGGGTCAGCCTCGCCCCCGACGGATCGCGTGCCTACGTCAGTCTATACGCCGGGGGCCAAAGCGACCGCCGGAATGGCCAGCTCCTCCGCTTCAATACCTTGACCGGACAGGAGACCGGGCGCGTGGAACTTGGGCCGACCGCCCGACCTATCGCCGTTTCGGCGGACGGTGCGAAGGTCTATGTGGGGCGCTTTCTCTCCAAGGAGCACTACGGCGAACTCTGGGCCGTGGACGCGGAATCCATGACTCTCTCCAACACCATTGAGCTCTGGCGCGACCGCGGGCGCCTCGAAGGCATGGAACTTACGGGCGATGATGGACCCGGGGTGCCCAATCTTGTCTCCAGCCTCCAAATCAGCCCGCACGGCGATATTCTCTGGTACACCGCCTTGAAGATGGACGACACCCGCGGGCTTTTCTTCCAGCAGGGGACCGACTTCAATTCCGCCCTCTCACACGAGGCCACTTCGCGGTCCATCATGGGCCGTGTCTTTCTTCACCATCCAGAAGGGCCGCTCGAGCCAGGGCGACATGAATGGGGCAACGACCGTACCCGAATCGATGTCGACAATAGTGATTTCCCGTTTGCGACAGCCTTCTCACCACTGGGGGACTACGTCTTTGTTGCCCTTCAAGGGAACAACCAGGTGCGCGTCTTTGACGACCTCCTCATTCGCAACGCCAATGGTGGCCGTAACTCCGTCTGGAACCTTCCTGCCGGAAGCGCTCCCCAGGGACTTCTTCTCGACCCCGCCACCCAGACCCTCTGGATCCAGAACTTCATGAGCCGGGATGTCACCATCCACAACCTCGAAGCGTTCTTTCGCACCGGCACCCTGGCCTCGGACCCTCTCACTGTAGTCAGCTCCAGCTTCGAGAAACTCAGCCCCGATGTCCTTGAGGGAAAGGTCCTCTTCTACTTTGCCGGCGACCACCCCCAAGGGATCAATCACATGGGCCGGGAAGGCTACATCTCATGCGCCACCTGTCACCTCGATGCTGGACATGATGGGCGCACCTGGGATTTCACCCAGCGGGGCGAGGGCCTCCGAAATACCACCGACCTCCGCGGCCGAGCTGGTCTCGAACATGGACGGGTTCACTGGACCGCCAACTTCGACGAAATTCAGGACTTTATTATCGATATCATAAATGAGTTTGGCGGAACCGGTTTTCTTCCTGAGGGCGAAACACCTCACCCACCCCTCGATTCGCCCAATGCCGGACGAAGCCCCGAACTCGATAACCTCGCAAGCTACGTGACCTCCCTCGATGCCAATTCGCTCCTGCGCAGCCCCTACCGAAACAGCAACGGAGCCCTGACCGAGTCCGCCATCAAAGGTGCCCGAATCTTTGAGCAACTCAATTGCATGACCTGCCACGACCCCCGCCGGCACTATACCGACAGCACCCAACACTTCTCCACGCTTCATGATGTCGGCACCCTCCGCACCAGTTCCGGCCACCGACTCGGCGGACCACTCGACGGAATCGACACGCCCACCCTTCTGGGCATCTGGGATACCCCACCCTATTTTCACGATGGTTCCGCCCGAGCCCTTCAGGACGTCTTCGAAGTCGCCGGGGGCAAAATCTATGAAGCCGAAGAGGGCACCGGAGGCACAATCCCTGAACACCCGGATAGCCTCGGCGGCTCCGGCTTCCACGGAAATTTCGTCCTCGGCAATGTCACCTTCTCCCCCGTCGATGGCGGCAAAGGCGGCACCGGAGCGGCGGAAGTTCGCTTCCTTGCCGATGGTCCCGGAACCCTCCGCCTCACCCTCAACGAGGGCCCTTCGCAGACCTTCGACTACGACGCCCAGAAAACCCACTTCGAATGGCGCCGGGCCCGCTTCGAAAACCTTCCGCTCAAGGCCGGGGCCTCAAACTCGATCCTCGTCGAACGGATCTCAGGAATCGGAACCTTCGCCCTCGACAACCTCACCATCTCCACGCCCGACATTCTCGATCAAGCACTTGTCCACCGCACCGCCCTGCAACTCGATCCAACAGAGTTCCAAGCCCTGCTCGACTACCTCCTCCAACTCGACGGCCGCGACCTCGACGGAGGCTTCCCGGAGAACACCCCGCTGCTCGCTTGGCGAACACAGCACTTCTCCGAAGCCGAACTGGCCGACCCAACCCTGGAAGCCACCCTCTGGGGAGATGAAGCGGATCCCGATCGGGATGGCCTCCCCAATCTCCTCGAATACGCCCTCAACGGCAACCCCCGCTCGGCCGATTCTGCCGACCTCCTCAGATCCTTCCGCGACGGCACCGACCTGGTCTTCCAGTTCACCAAACATCGGGAGGAACTTATCTACCGCGTCGAAGCCAGCCCAACCTTGGCCCCCGAATCGTGGACCTCTGACGGGCTCAAGCCCACCCCCGCCGCCATCGACGCTGCCGCAACGGGGACCGAAATCGAAGTCCGCCTGCCCATCCCAAGCAACAGCAACCGCTTCCTGCGCCTTCAGGTCTACAGAAGCGAGCACTGACGCCGAAAGCACCTGCCTGCCCACAGAAATCTTCCACCGATCCCAAGACGAATCCTTATCCGAACACCGTTGGGACAAGATCCGAGCACTCGATCATACAACCTCGATTTTATCAAAGTCATCGGTGCTCCGCGGCTTGTTCAACCATCTTTCTAAGTCTGAGCTTCATTCCTCAGCTCGACTAGAACGTATATTGTTAGAGGCAGGTTCCAGATGACTCGGAAAGCCCCCGGATACTTAAATCGAATCCAGAGAAAGGTCCACATCGAGGGCAGGCCATCGGAGATGCTCCGGACCTTCTTCCGTAACGTGAAATCCAGCTGACGTTCTGCCCACTGAGCATATGGCAGCCCGCTTCGTAGGCTCGAAATGATCCGAACAAGGCGGTGATGATCAGCCTGCTTCCTGGACAGCGAAGCCCTGTGGCTCAGCTCAAGTCGGCGATGTTGACGGGTTTGCCGTCGGAAAGCAGGGCGGCTTCGTAGAGGCGGGTGAGGTGCTGGGCAAATTCGAGCGTGCCCCGTTCCGCTGGCTTGCCCGCCTGGATGCAATCGTAGAAATACCGCAGCTCTCCGTAGAAACCTTGGGTAAAGACCATGCGGTTTTCCAAGGTAGCCAGGTGGTTTTGCGGCTCCCAAACGATCGCCCCGTGATCGAGACCTTCGGGGGCAAAGGTCGTGGTCTTTCCATAAGAGAAGGGAATCCCTCGCTGGAAGATAACGCGGTAAGCATTTTCAATGGTCACTTCATAACCATCACCCACAAACTGGTAGCGCTCCACGGCCTGTGAAGCCGGCGCACCCCATGCCATGTGCAAGGCACCGACCGTGCCGCTCTCAAACTCAAGGATGCAGAAGCCTCCGCCGTGCCGTGAACGGTTGACAGTGAGGGTCTTCACATTGCCAGCGACGGCAACCATCTGCGAGAGCGGGTGGCATCCGTTGCCCAGCCAGTTGGTGAAGGTATTTTTTTCGAGGATTTCCCGGCCATTCTCCGGCACCTCGATCGGGTATGTCCCAACGATCGTACGCACCGGGCCGCGCGCCGGATCAGCCACAATCTCGAGAACTTTATCGGTCGCGGGCCGAAATGCTTTCTTGAAACCAACGACCACGACCCGATCGCCCCGCTTGGCAATCAGAGGATCGAGTTCGGACGCGCGGAAGCATGGTGGCTTCTCCATCCAAACATGCAGGCCAGCCTCGAGTGCTTCGGCGGTCAAAATAGGGTGCGCCTTGGGGCCGGCCACGAGCACAACGGCATCCAGGGCCTCGTTCTCGCGCATTTCCTTGAAGCTGGTGTAGGGGTTGGCCCCCGTCCGCCGAGCTGTCGCCCGGGCGCGCTCCTCATCGAGATCGCAAATGCCCACCAGATCGAAGGGGATGTGCTCGAGGGCAGGAAGCAGTGTGCGGGTGGCGTGGGAGCCCGCACCGATAAGGCCGAGGCGAATGGGTTTGGCGGTGGCGTCTGTAGTCATTATTCGATGGCGGAAAAGGTTTCGCGGAGAAAAGCGATATTGTGCTCGGTATCGTCGGTGGGTTCTCCGGCGGGCGGGGCCTCACCATGCGAAGGATTCAGGCAAATCACGGGGCTCACACCATCTTCCAGAACCGCACTGACGATTTCACGCAGGGGCCAGGAGGCGCGTGACAACGGTGCACTCCACCTCAAGGGCCCGCCCGGCACCTCCGCACGCCCGCCTTTGAGGTGCACGAATTCGATCAGGGGCCGAAGCCGACGGTAGATCTCAAGCGTGGGGAACTC
Source organism: uncultured Puniceicoccaceae bacterium (assembly GCA_964403935.1). Lineage (GTDB taxonomy): Bacteria > Verrucomicrobiota > Verrucomicrobiia > Opitutales > Oceanipulchritudinaceae > SLLG01. The sequence goes on from CAYOIB010000001.1 coordinate 93,666, forward strand.
GCCGCACTGCCAGTGGTTCTGAATATCCCACGTGAGGCTCAGCGGAACATCGGCACCCAATTCGGAAAAGAGCGCTTCAAAATCCCCCACTGAGGCGAGAATACAGCCTTTGGTCTCATTCTCGATGGTCGCCCGGAAACCAGCTTGTTCAATGCGTTTGGCCGCTTCCGCATACGCCTTGGGCAGCCATGGGGCATTGACGCGCCAGAAATCCCGCCCCGGCTGGCCTTTGCCACAGGCATCGCTCCGCGCCCCCAGGAGCCGGACAAAATGCGGACGCAGCCGCTGCGCCACTTCAAGAGCGCGCTTCAGCCCAGCTTCACAATCGACTTCAAATGCTTCACGCGACTGATCCAACGAGCCCCCAAAAAGAGAGGTCGAAAGGCACCAGGTGCCGAGCTCGTGTTGCTCCAGAAGTCCCGCCAAACGGTCGACTTCCTCGTCGGTAAGATCCAAGAGAGACTTCCCCCAGAACGCGTCCTTCAAGTCGACCCAACGCAAGCCCCATTCACGGTGCCGCGCGAGAGATGCCTCAACGTCGCGGCCAGCCATCGCATTCAAGATCGTCAGCTGCACTTTCATGGAGTCGCAGCCTTTGAAGTGGCTCTCATGTTGTCAATGACTTGTCAGGCGAATTCGCGTGGCATGCGTCGGCCGGGAGGCCCGGCCCCATGTATAGGATCGGTCGTTCTCCGACTTCCGCCGCCAAGCTCCATCCATCCACCGGAGGTACTTGCCTGGTGATCCGGTGCCCATCGAAAGATCCATTTAGACTTGGCCTCGTGCAGGAAGGATCCCTTAATCACCCGCCAGGAGATCGAATAGACGCACCCTAAAGACTCCCAACCCTAAATGTTATGAAAAGACTCTTATCCCTGCTGACACCTGCGTGCCTCGCCGTCTCGCTACTCCCATCAGCTGCAGCCGAGACATCCACCATCGATCGCTTTGCCTGGCCCGCCGAAGCCAATTTCCCCATCGGGGCGAATCTTACCTATTTTGACTGGCAAGCCCTCGCCAACGACGACCCCGTTGAAGAAGCCCTCGTTTCGTTGCGCGGGCTCAACGAAGATGTTGCCGGTGAGTCCGGTTGGGTCACCCGCCAAGGCGAACGGCTGTTTCTAGCCAACGGCGAGCCGGTCCGGTTCTGGACCGTCAACACCGAAAGCACCAGCACCGAAACTGAATTGCACGCCCTCGGGGCGCAGTTGTCGAGGCGCGGCGTGAATATGGCGCGGGTCCATGGACCTCGCAAATCGCTGGTCCAGGCCGATGGCAACAGCATCTTCGACGTGAATATGGATCTGGTCGATCAGATGCAGCGCCACGTTAGCATCATGAAGCAGTATGGCATCTACACCTGGATCTCCAATACCTACTTCGTCGTTGGCACGAGAATCCGCGCGCAGTGGGACATCCCCGGCTACACCGCCGAGTGGCTTGCGCAGAACCCCAATTTCCAGGAGCCGTACGGGCTGGTTTTCGTCGACCCCACCTTCCGCGAAGCCTTCTTGCAATGGATTGAGGTCCTGATGACTACGCCCAACCCCTATGATCCCGATAACAAGCCCCTCGCTGAGGATACCGCAGTGGGCATCCTTGAGACCCTCAACGAAGACAACCTCTTCTTCAACACCTTCGAGCCCACCCGCCGCTGGCCGCTCGAACAACAGGATAACATAAACAAGATGTTCTTTGACTGGATCGTCGAGAAATACGGCGAACCCGGCGAAGACCCCCAGGCGGCCGCCACCCGGGTTTTTTCCGACATCTGGCAACAACGTCAATTTCCACAAGATAATATCGCCGGGGGCAGAATCCTCGTGGGGAACATCAGTACGATGCGAGGGGGCGAACACCTTCGTTCCTCCGACCAGGTCCAGTTTATGGCGGAGCTCCAACGTTCGCTCTACGAAGATGCGGAAGAACGAATGCGCGCCCTCGGCTATGGAGGCACCATGACCGCCTCGAATTGGAGGACGATTCAGGACGACATTTACCACGATCTCGAATTCTGGACCTATCTGCCAGCCGGCGTAATCGACGTCCATAATTTCTTCTCACCGGCGACAAGCGAAGGGGGCCTCGATTACCGGGTCGAGCCGGGCAGCCGCCACCTGAGCTTCCCCGTCGTCGCCAATCCGCGGCGGTCACCTGTGACCTTCAAGCGCGTGGCCAACCACCCCCTCACCGTCTCGGAATCCAACTGGGTAAACTACACGCCCTTCTCGGCCGAAGGTCCCTTAGTTGTCGCAGCTTATGGAGCCATGGCTGACCTGGACAGCTGGGCTTGGTTCGCCCAAACCCGGCAGGTCTGGCAAAATGTCATCGGGAAGTGGTCCAGCGCTACACCGATGATCTCCGGCCAGTTCCCTGCCACTTCCCTCCTCTACCGCCGGGGTGATATTGCCGAAGCCCCCGTCGTCGTCCGTGAAGGGCGCACCGCACAATCAATGTTTGACCGGACTCGATCCCGTATCATGCCTCGCTTCGGCTTCGACGTCACACGGGACAATCCCGATGACTTTGGCGAAGATCCTGTCACAGGGGCCCGCGTCCTCGACCCCCTCACCATGCTGGTCGGCAAAGTGGAAGTCGATTATTCCACCGATGAAGACGGGATTCATCCCGCTGTCTTCCGCCTCGTTGATAACGAAGCCCAGCGCGTGACCAGTATCACCGGTGAGATTGTAACCGACTGGAAACATGGATTGACCCTTGTCGATGCCCCCCGGGCCCAGGGCGTCAGCGGCTACCTGCGTGATGCCGGGTTGATTGAGCTCTCGAATGTCGCCGTTGAAAGCGATAATTACTTTGGCTCCTTCCTCGCTATTTCCCTCGACGACCTCCCGATCGCCCAGTCCTCCGAGGTCTTGCTTCAAGCGGGCACAAACAACCGCCCACGCGGATTTGAGTTCCAGAACGTCGAAATGACGTGGAACAACAACACCTACGCCGGCATGCAAGTGACCGACCAGGGCGGCGGCGGCCTCGAGGTGGTTCATATCGATACCACCGTGACCTTGCGCAACGTAGCTGACCGCATCCAACAGGTGATCGCCCTCGACCACGACCTCCGTGAGCGCCAGCTGCTCGAATGGCACGCCGCCGGGGATGACGTCACGATCGACCTCCCGCGGGACACCCTCTACACGCTCGTCCGCTTAGCCGAACCGGAAACCTATCTTCCCTTCATCGCTTCGCGGTCTCTGCCGGAAGGGTTCGCCGATGAGAGCTATGATTCCCAGCTTCGCCTCTACGGGAACAGCGAAGGCATCACCTGGTCGGCCACGAACGTGCCCGCCGGGATCGAGATTTCTCCGACAGGTCAGGTCTCAGGAACGCCTCTGGCCGGCGGCGCGCACGCGCTCGAAGTGACAGCGACCGACAACGATGGAAATGCACATTCAGTCGACGTTCACTGGACCATCCACCCGCTTCCGCCGCTCGCGATGCCCATCCTCGGAGCGCTCTCCTCGAATTACAAAATGAGCCCCTGGGGCTGGGTCTTCGATGGACACCACCCGTGGATCTGGTTTCACACGATCGAAGGTTACGTTTGGGTTCACCCCGATTTCGACCAAGAGGCGGGCGGTTTCCTCTGGGTTAACCAGGATGATGGTTACTACATCTGGGCCTCCACCCTTCTCGATGGGTGGGTCTATGCTTACGATGGCCCCAACCCTGGCTGGCAATACTGGTGGTTCTAACGAAGCGTCCGGACAGGATCTAAAAGGCTTCTAATAAACCTATTTTTCACCGGGGTGCATCCGCTTGAGAGCAGATGCACCTTTTTTTTGCTCAGAACGCCTTCGCCGGGCTGCGCGTAAGCAAATCCCCTTCAGCGAGCTTCGATGCCATTAACTGAGAAAAAAAACCGATAATCTATAATGGCGGGCTTAAAAGATTGCTTCGCTAGCAATGAGGTCTTTGCTTCACTCTCGAACAAAACTGGATCTGAGAATACTTTAATCATACGTCACTTCACATGCACTATAAAGCACTATTCATGACTCTGCTCGGGGGCGCGATGGCACTGCCCTTGTCAACCCATGCGCAATCAGTGGAATTTATTTTCCTAGAGCGTAATGCCAACTGGCATCAGGTCAGCTCAAGCGGAATGGTCGAGTTCCCCTATGAGCCACCTTATAGCTTTGAAGTGGGATTCGACCTTAACGATGGATCTTTCTCCCAGCTCAATTTTCATAAGGGTTCACAAAGCTACGACATGACAGAGGACCTCGCCTATGGCGAAGGATATGAGGCGGAGAATGCGTTGGCGGCCAATTGGCCCGCAGGCACATATCGTTTTTCCGGAACGGGCAGCTCGGTGGGCAATTTCAGCTTTGATTTTTCGGTTGGGCCCTATTCACCGATTGCACCGAAGCACATCACCAACTTTGATGCCCTGCAGACGTTCGATCCCTCTAAAGCGGTCGTCATCGAATGGGAAGCCTTCACCGACTATGCGGATGAAGGAGTATTGGCGGTCGAAATCGGTTACCCGATGAGCAATGGCGATTATGTCTATGCATTCTGGGAATCAGACGATCTGCGTGACGATGGTTTCCCAGGACTGCCCCGTAACAGCACGTCCATTGCCATCCCTGCAGGAACCCTCACGGGTAGTGATCTGGGGCTCTACGACGTCTGGGTTCATTTTCTCAGCATTGAGATGATCGATGCAGAAACCCCCTTCCCCGATGCGACATTCGTGAATACAACAGGTGCCAGCACCTATATGCAGATCGCTGTCGGCGAGCCAATCCCAAGCCCTGAGCTCTATCTTGGCTTGTGGGAAATTGTGGACGGTTGGGCCGATACCGAAAACTGGTTGAGCTGGATCTACACCCGCGACCACCCATGGGTCTTTCAACCCGCCCTCGACCGCACCTTGTACGTCGCGGAGAGCTCGGTCCAAAGAGATAATGGCGGCTGGGTTTACGTCCCTGCCAACACACCTCACCTCCACGACGCCTCCGAAACCTCTGATCTCTACCTCGGCTGGTGGGAAATCGTAGACTCTTGGGCCGATACCGAAAACTGGTTGGGCTGGATTTATACCCGCGATCACCCATGGATTTTCCATCCTGGCTTTGATCGCTATATGTATCTTGCAGAAGCTTCCGCCCAGGCGGGCAATGGCGGATGGCTTTATATTCCTGCGAACTAAGAAAACACCAAATCACGCGACTTTGTGCGGCCGGTTCCACTCCACGTGGAGCCGGCCTTTTTATTTCGAAACAGGCTCGGAACAACTCCTCTGCCGCCCTGTGAAAAGAGGGTTGCCACGCATTTAGGGCTTGAACACTAATCATCAAACAATGCTCCGAGCCCACCCTCAGGCGATGCCCTCCAGACGTTCCGCGTTCAGGATCAGGTCATGGTTAGGGCACTGGCTGAGGGCCGGTGCATGGCTGCTCCTGATCGCGTTTGCCGTTGGCCAGTCGCGGCTCCCTTCAGCCACCCTCCAAGGCATCGCCTGGCTGAAAATGTATGTGGATTATTCCGCAACCTATGAGCGGGAAACGGCTTTGCAGCTCATCTTCAGCGGCGAGAAACCTTGTGAACTTTGTCACGCCGTTGCCGACTTTGAAGCATCAGGCAAAGAACTGCCCGAGCTTGCCCTAGGCTTCGCTGGCTGGGGATTGCTGCCTCCAACTTTCCAATCCGTTTCGGTCGAACGGCCTCAAGAAAGGCGATGGCTCTACCTGGACTTCATCACCAGCCCCCGGAACTGGGATAAACGACCCCACACACCACCTCCAAAGGTGTCCTGAAGCATCCCGACCCTCTTCGAAGGGTCTCCCGATGAGCGCGGAACATCATCCGCGATCTCCTTATGTCCTGGTTTCAGCGAGCAGCTGATCTCACTGCGTCTTGCACATGCTGCAACGCTCTCATGCCCGCAACCGAATTCTCATTCTTAAATTATATTCCAATGTCTTCATTTCATTTTATATCTACATTCTCAAGCCTCCTCCGTCTAACGGCCTTTGTTCTTGTTCTCTCACTCACACAATCGGGAATTGTTCATGCCCATACAGTTTCCACCCACGGTCCTCGCGCGGATCAACATGGCCCCGCAGGGATAACAGCAGATCATTTGCATGCATCCGGCAAAGTCATGCTTGGCTATATGCTGATGAACATGGAGATGTCCGGACTGCGCCAAGGGAGCAACCGGATCTCATCCAAAGACGGTGCCATGGCAGGCTATTCCATGGCACCCGTCGATATGACCATGCGGATGCACATGGCCCATGTCATGTACGCGCCCACATCATGGGTTACACTCATGGTTATGCCGACTTACCATGAAATGGACATGACCATGGAATCGGTCGGTGATGGCCACGCCGGGCACCATGCGGGCCACCATCATCCATCGGAGGCGAATGCCCACACACATGCGCATTCCATCAGCGGCTGGGGTGATACCATTGTCGGCGGCCTGTTCCCTCTATGGCGGCACGGCCGGCACACCTTGATCGGGTCCCTTTTCATCAGCATTCCCACGGGCTCGGTGAAGGAGAAGGAAGCCGACGGAACCTACACCCACTACGGCATGCAGCTTGGCTCGGGCACCTGGGATCTGGTGCCCGGCGTGACCTACACCGGAAAGACTGAAACACTTTCCTGGGGCGGACAGGCTTCAACCACGATTCGCGGCGAATCCAGAAATTCCACCGGCTTCCGCCGGGGCAATCAGCTCAAGCTCACCGGCTGGGCCGCCTGGGGCTTCACCAACTGGGCGAGCGTCTCTGCGCGTTTGCTCTACGAATACGAAGGTGCCTTCAAGGGACACTATAACGGCCCCCACAATCACGCCAGCCCCGGAGACTTCATCGAGAACTACGGCGGCTCAATCCTGTCCACCGGCGTGGGCTTGAACCTTGTCGCTCCATCAGGGGCTCTCCGGGGTCATCGTCTCGGAACAGAGATCCTCTTCCCATTAAAGGAAAACTTCCGAGGCATCCAGATGAGCCATGATTATACGCTGAACCTCACCTGGAGCTACGCCTTCTAGGCCTTCGGTCCCCACCCATTGGAAAGACCCCAAAAAAGGAATCCTCAACTTGCCAGGTGCGGGCACTTGAAGCCGCCCGCACCTGGCGTTTTTCCCCAACCGACCCTATCCTCAAGCGTGTTGTCCTGCGTGAACGCCTTCGGCGATTTCCTCCAACATCTTGGCGTTGAAATCGGGAATGTCGTCGGGCTTGCGGCTGGTGACGAAACCCTGGTCAATCACGACCGGTTCATCGACCCATTCGGCCCCCGCGTTGATGAGGTCGCTACGAACAGCAGGCCACGAGGTCATCCGCCGTCCGCGAACAACATCCGCCTCAATGAGAACCTGCGGCCCATGGCAGATAGCCGCAACGGGCTTGCCCGCATCAAAAAAAGCACGTGCGAAGGCCACCGCCTTTTTATCCATCCGGAGGCTGTCCGGATTATACAGACCACCCGGAATAAACAGCGCATCAAATTCGGAAGCTTCGGCTTCATCCAGTGTCATGTCCACCGAAGCGGCCTCCCCCTTCTCCATATGCTTCATTCCCTGGATACTGCCCGCCTTCAAGGAGACGATAACTGTCTTTGCCCCGGCTTCATCAAGCGCCTCGCGCGGCTCAAGGAGCTCGGACTGCTCAAAACCATCGGCCACAAGAATAGCCACCCGTTTGTTCGATAGATCGTATTTCATACCCGCCTTGAACGCATGAAACATACCAGATTGTTCGATCCTTTTTCTCTGTTGTACCCCAATGGCTTTTGAATCCAAGGTCAGCCCGGGCACCGCGGAAGACGTCACAATGCAAAGATCTTGAACCCAAGCCTGCATATTGCCCTGCGCCGGAGCCACGCCTTCAGCAGAGACGAGGGCACCGCCTTTCAGATTTGAGCTCTCCGAATCCGATCACTTTAGGAGGTGCCAGTAACAGAAGCCCCCGGCCTGCCCCGATGGCGCATGGCTTTTGATCGATCCTCCGAACGCCACCAGGACCAAGATTCGAAACGTCTAGTTTTTCTTCTTTTTGGCGTGGCACCCGACCCCATCAACCGGCGTCCAGGAAGGAGGATCGCTCGCCGGGAACGAGTCTTCCGAGGCTTCCTGCACGACGTCGAGTTCTTCCCGACGCTTTTCCTCCGCCTTTTCGGAATCCTTCCGCTCTTCTTCCAAATCCTTCTTTGTTTTCATGGGTGCCTCCAACGGTGGATCGATTGTCAACCTGATCGCCGGTCACAGACACGGCCTCTCACAGACGATCCGAATCCCCTGATTTGCAACTTGGGACCTCACTCTCTGTCGCGGAAGCCACTCCGACCTCTCTGCCCTCTTTTGAACTCGCATTAAACGCAGGATCTTCAAAACGTAGCCTCATGACTCAGCGTTGGGAAGAATTCATCGCCTGGAACACCGCTTCCATCTCGGGATACGCTCCCGAGGCATTCGAAACCGCTCAGCTTCCTTCCCTGCGCGACGGGCAGAAGCTCCAAAGCACTCACAATTTCGAAGCACCGCTCGCTGAGCCTCTTGAGGCCTACCTTTCCCGCGATAAACGCCCGCTGCCCATCGCGGCCGATCGCGAGGGCTACCACCCCGGACAAGACGTCGAATACTGGACCGCCGGGCTCGATGATTACCTGAAACTGCGCGGGGCCCTCAACAAACACGCCCCGCAGGCGCGGCGCCTCTTCGAGTTGGGATGCGCCTCCGGCCGCGTCCTCCGCCACTTCATCGCACAGGAACCCACGACATGGGACCTCTGGGGAGCCGATCTCAACTTCCGCAACGTCTCCTGGGTGAGCACCTTCCTCCCGGAAGTGAAGATCGTCCAGAACTCAGCCCTTCCCCACCTGCCCATCGAAGACAATTTCGTCGATGCCGTCTGCGCCTTCTCTGTTTTCAGCCATATCGAGACCTTCGAACTGGCATGGCTCGCAGAGATCCGCCGCATCCTTCGCCCGGGCGGCGTGGCCTACCTCACCATCATGTCCGACAAAACCTGGGACCGCATCCGCAATTGGGAAGGCAATGCCATCACCGCCACCCTTCGCCGGATTCCCGGATTTAACGAGGCCTGCCTCAATGACCCGATGCCAGCCGAGCGCATCGCTTTTCGTGGGGCAGCGGACCGAACAAACACCGCCAACGTCTTCATCTCACAGGACTACGTTCACCGCGTCTGGGGACGCTATCTCGAAGTCCTCGAAATCCGCACCCTCGATCACTACTACAGTCAGGATGTCGTCGTCCTCCGCAAGCCGGGCTGAAACCTGAAGGCTCCGGGCCTTCAAGGTCCCAATTACGAACCAAAAAGGACGTGCTACCCCCCCCTCGCTCGATCGCTCCGGATTCCGACAGGTGGCCGAAGGGAACCTCCCAAGCACATTGTCTTTAATGATAACGATATCCTTGGCCTGCCCGTGCCCGAACTTTCACAGCGTGCGATTCAATCGATAAGGGGCCTCAAGTGACGCTTCAATATTTCATCGCGACACTGAAGGAGACAGGTGTAAAAGGATTGGATAATGACTCCTGAACGATTTTGGGCGTACCGCAACCTCCGTGGCCCCGGTGAACTGGCGCTTGTGCTCCTCCTGGCCTTTGGTTCCAGCTTTCTGCTGAACTTCGGCTTCTGGGATGACTATCGATTCCTGGCGTTTCAGGCATACGGCTGGGAGCATCCATTCTTCAACATCTACTTCTTCAGCGGGAGACCTGTCGCCGCCATCCTGACAGAACGAGCGTTCGCCTTTGCTGGAACCATTGATGCCCTGATCTGGCTGCGCCTCTTCGCTTTCATCTGGGTCTCGATTTTTGCCTATCTTCTCTATTGGGACATGCGGCGATCCGGCATCGAGGAGCGTCGCTCCCTCATGCTTTCCAGTCTCGCTACGATCGGGCCGGGTATGATCGTGTTCGTGGCTTGGGCCAATTGCTTCTCATACCCCATGGCAGCGGTCTTTGGATACGTAGCCGGCCTTCTTTTTCTCGCTTCCGCCAGTGGAACTCGGTCCCTCACATCCCGATTCACCCTCGCAGCCCTCGGCTTCCTCATAGCCCTTCTTGTGGGATCGATCTACCAGCCTCTGATGGGGGTCGCTATAATTCCATTGGTCCTGCGTATCCTCCTTCAACCCACCCCCCCCCGATGGACGGCTTCAGCAGGAGTTCTCGGCCTGCTCGGGCTTGTCCAGGTTGCCTACTTGATCGGCTTCCGCCTTCTCATTTCAGCGCTGGCCGATGGGAATCCCAATGCAACGCGCGGCGAATTATCATTCAATCTCCCCGAGCGCCTCCTCTACTTTCTCCAGGTGCCTTTTGGGGATTCGCTTCTGGCATGGACTCGGTTTTTCCCCTCCCCCTTCCAATGGATCCTCGGGCCGTCAATTCTTCTCCTCTTTGTCCTCGGCATCGCAACATGGTGGAAAGAGCGTAAGGAGGAAAGGTGCCTTCGCCTGGCCGTGACCCTCCTTGCCGCAGGCATTGCCCTAGCTCCTATTCTGGTGGTGAAGGAGGCTTATACGCCCCCCCGGACCTTGGTTGTCTTGCATATGCTCATTGCCATCCCATGGAGCCTCGCGGCGACCGCCCGCTTCAGCGACGTCACCCGCTCTTTCGCAAACAGTCGCGTCATTCTCTTTTTAGCAGCCCTCGCAGCTGGATGGACCCATCACTATGGACTGGCCAAGCCCTCGGCTGAAGAATACGCGCGTTTTCGCGGGGCCACCGCAGCCTTCTCCCACCAACCGCCCGTCACCCTTTTTCTGATGCCGGGCGACAAGCACAATCCCCTCTCACCTGTCCTCCCATACCATTCATTCGGGCTTCTTTCCTCCGCCACCGAAGCCGTCCCAATCCCGCTAACGGCACTGCTTTTGGCAGAACACTTTGAGCAGGAGATCTTCTATGGCTGGGTCATCATGAGCCGATTCGGGCAGGCCGGAGACCCCTCACTCCTTCCTCATATTGATGCTCGACGCGTCCTCACAGGGAATGTCGGTGGCCCGCTGGTCGCATTGGAAGCATCGCCCACAGCCGTTGAACTGCCCGGAATCGGCCTCGCTGAACCTTTTCATAATGGGTGGCACTACGCCGAGACGCTTGGCTACTTCCGGATCATCGAAGAGCTGGAGCCAGGGGATTACTCCATCGAGCATCCTCAAATCGGCCGACTCCAGGTGAAAGGAAACGAGGCCTGGGAAACTGAACCCTGGGGACGTATTCAGCCGATCTCCGGCGAACGCTATGCCTTCACCAGGCTTGACCATCCAGGTGCCAAACTTCGGCTCGTGCCAACTTCCGACGGAGCTCAATTACAACAAGACAATCCCTAACGCCTTCGTTTCTCAGCCTCTTTCAAATCAATAATAGACACAGAGTCTATTAAGTTGACAGAAGATGATTTTGATGAAGTTATTTG
>CAYOIB010000002.1:0-100970 GCA_964403935.1 uncultured Puniceicoccaceae bacterium
GAGGGACGGAGTGGAGCAGAGCGAGGAACGAGCGCCGCGTAACTCCGTTCTCCTCCAAGCGTTTGTTCGACTATAGATCCCATAGGTTTTCACCATTGAGGCCGAAGATGGAGTAAAGCTCTTCCATCTTCCATTCATAAGCTTTGGTCCACGAGACTATGGCTCCGCTATAAACACTCCTAACCGCATCTTGATTGATTTGATTTTTTCCGTTCGTTATCGGAATGATAAAACAGGAAACTTCGGAAGGACAGAAGCTAAAGTTCTTATGCGCTTCGACCAGTTTTTTAGCCGCTGTATCAGCGTTATTACAATCTTCGCAGGTGACGGTTCTTGTAAATCGATTTCCTGTCTTTTTGATCCTGTTTAGATTTGTCCGATATTTCAGATCAATTTTATCTATTTTACTTCTCCATTCATTACCGTACACCTCGTGCATGAAATCTATTGGCACGTTTTCGAGGTGATCATGGTGTTCAGCGAGCTTAGCAATTCTTCGGTTTCCCTTTCGTCTGACAACTTCACCCTTTGTTCTTCCACAAGATGGGCATCGCCAGCCTTCTGAGGCTAAGATGTGCAACTTATTTGTTTCCATTTTTGTCGAACGTGGAGCTGTGGCATGGAGTGAGCGAGGCACGAGCGAACGGAATTGACCACCAGCGACTGGTTAGCTCCATTTTTCTTTAAAAGGGTTGAGTATCTTGGATACATAAAAACGCCCATCGTCTTCATTCTTGATGTGTGAGAAGTATGCTTTCTCATCTTCGCTCCAGAGCTGGTTTGGTGGTAGAACAGTATGGATGTGAGCTCCAGACTCTATCAATTGGTTCCAGATGTCCTTGGACTCTTCGCTTTTCATTTTATCGATTCTTTTGAGGAGTCCAGCCATCCAGAACCATGTCTTTCTTCTTTTTCCGACTTCAGTGTCAGATTTCGACCCTTCAGGATCCATAAATCTAATGAGATCTTCGATACTAGTCGGTAAACTCTTATCTTCTTTTTTCATTTCTTTCATCGCTAGTATCAGAGGGTCTAGATTCTGGTAAGCGACTAAAAGCATGATTTTTCCAGCAGGCGGCAGGTCGTCCACAAGACTTCGGACTTTCGAGATGTATTCACTTTCGCTCAGAGAAAGAAATAGGTCTGACGGCAAGGGCTGCTTCTTCTTGAATAGTCCGAACATGGTTTTCTTAGCTAACAGTGTTATCTCCCCGACTCAGTCGTGGATTTTCAGGAGACGGGTTTTGGGGTTGCGGAGGGTGATGGCATGGGGCGGCTGGGTTTTTGGGCGTGCAATTGCTTGAGGATGGGCTGCTTACAAAAGAATAGGCTCTTCCTTGGGTAGGGATTTGGGGAGTTGGGGACAAGATAAACTTTCCGGCAAAAGCCCGACTCGCGAGGTAAAAATGGACAAGTCGGGCTTTTGTCGGTTTTGGGTCTTTGTCTGACGGGGGTTTTTAATTTCGTAAGCGCCTTACCTGCTGAGGCTTGCGAAGATCCGAAGAGCTTCGGGGCAAGATCTGTTGTCCAGCAAAAGCCCGGCTCAAGTAAATTTCTGTCAATCCAGACACATGTTTGTTCGCCTTAATTCGTCGCTGTGAGAATCATTTATTTTCCCCGCTGGGGCGAGGTTCTGGCCGTGGGCGGATCTACCTGAGAAGACTGTGAAAGCTTATAGAGTGACGATCCACTTTGGAGGCAAAGAAGAGGTGGGTCCACGTATTCTCAAGCCTTTCACAGGCTTTGCAGCCTATGTTCCCTCTGGTGCCAACAGACCAAGCGACCAAGGCGAATTCGCTGCCCCCATATAGAGGTTGATCCGCTATCCATCGATTGAAGCCAAGTGTTCTTCGCGCAGGTAGCGCGCCAAGGAAACCTTCCAGGCCTCCCTCTTTTTCGACCTGACTTCAGATCCACATGGGTTTTCCCAGTCAGACCAACGCCCCTTCAACCCTCTCTCATCCGATGAAATCCACACGAGGTGCCCTCATCTTCTGCCGTTCCTTGTGGGCACGTTGCCTCTTCGCGTGCGGACGCTCTGACGGGCTGCCTTACGGCGCTCGTTCCATAGCGGGTGCCTTCTCGACGTTGCCAAGGTCGATCTGTTCGCCTTCCAATTCCTGCTTCGTTAAGGCGACTTCCGTCCCGAGTTCAATGCGGACCAGTTTCTGGAGATTCTTCGTGGGTCGCCCCGGACGGGGAACTTGAAACAAGGCTACGATATTTCGAATAAGCTGAATGGGCGTTACCAATAAGCCGAACGGGAACCCCCACCAGCCCAAGAAAAAAGAGTAAAGGAATCCCGAGACACTCTTCTTTACGCCGCATCTTCTACAACAGATTTCAGGAACGTCCTTGAAAGAAGTCACGATAATCAACGACCATATCGTGTAGTGCTTTTGCAGATCATTTGGGCCCGCACCGCCACACCGAGGACACGCGGCTTCCTGAACTGCCCTGACTCGATCAGCAACCATTTTATCTGAAATATAGGTGCCGGACAGTTCCAGAAGGCCCTTCTCCCGACACCTGTCGGTGCAATAAATCCCGGCTCCCACCGAATGACCCCCAAAGATAATCGTTCGTCTGCATGTATCGCATTTCTTCATCATCTGCTCCCAAGTGAAGGGTTATCGCGGAACGGCCAGCGATTGATCGAATTGACCACATCGATTGGCTCTGAACTAAAACAAATATTGAATAATAATTGCATATCATTAATTATTTCCGGCTTTAGCTTTTCTGATGAATCCGGAAGGGGTGACAGCGCCGTCGACTTCTTTGACCAGGAATATGAGGCCGTGGTGCGTTTTCGACATTATCCATCACTGACGTTCTCATGATCCTGTTTCATAAAGGCACCACCCCGCAAAGGCCTTCAACAAGGCTTCCCTTGATTGCTTGAGTGATGTCCAGTTCTCATAGCTTCATCTCAAAAACCAAGGCGAAATCCAAGCCTCAATTCAGCCTCCGATAAGTCAGCGTCGATTCGTTCCTCGAATCGGATGACGCCCCGGCACGTGCGGGGTTTAAGAAATGCTTTTTGTGCCTGTCAGGCGATGTTCAGGCAGAAGCGCCACATGATGGCAAAGGTTCATGGCTGCGCGTCAGGGCTCACCCGAAGAAAAGAGTCGCGGAGTTGCGCGCGCCTCGGTCTGGAACGTCCCCATGCTCCCAAAATCGCGCAAAATGCAGTGCCACAAACCGCCTCCTGAAACGCGTAAGCTATTGATAATCGGCAATATGTTTTTGGGGTGTGTTCAATTCGGACTGGAGCTTAATAGAATGTTCCGCTCCTTCAAACGCCCGCGCCAAATTATCCGCCAAGGTTTTCAAAAGCGGGCGGTGAGGCCGAGGAAGCCGTTGATACCGGGCTGGGTCATACGGTCAGCACCTGCGTCGCCATGGCCACCGCGGCGGGCCGTCGACCAAAGGAAGTATGAACGATCTGTCAGGTTGTTGAGGCCGGCATGGATCGACCAGGTTTCGGAAAGGTGCCATTCCCCGCTCAAATCGAGCAGAAAGACTCCGGGCAAAGGTTCCAGGATCCCGACGTCGGTCGTCTGGTTGATGCTCCCGTGGGACTTGCGTCCAATATAGGTACCGGTCAGGCGCACGTTCCATGTGTTATCCGGCGCACGATACCCGATGTAACCGACGGCGCGCCATGGTTCGACGCTGTTCAGCGGTTGGTTGGTATCGGTTTGCCGGCCCCGCGTCCATGAAAGGGACAAACCGCTCTCCAGTCCCTGAAAACCCACCAGAGCCTCGTCGATACGCCCGTCCCAGCGTGCCTCAAGACCGTAAATCCGCACGCGTTGGCGGTTGACTGTTGTGAGCACGTCCGGTTCGGGGTCCGGAGTTTCCTCAACCAGAACATTCGACTCAAGGAAGTCGCGGTACCAGTTGTGGAAGGCTGCGACCTGGAACTGATGGTTTGCCGTGCCCTGCTGCATGCCAAGCTCTACGCTATCCGAAGTTTCCTCTTTAAGATCCGGATTGGGAACGACGATGAAGTCCGCTCCGTGGGTGAGGACTCCATTGAGCTCTTCCGCGCCGGGGTTGCGGATCCCGCGGGCGTAGGTGGCGTAGACATTGAGTTCTGGAGTGAGGCGTCGCAGGATAGACAGGCTGGGAGCGACGGCCAAGTTATCATAGTCGACCGCACGGATGGATTCTCCGGTTCCCGGAACCTTCGTTCGATCCAGGAAAGCTGCTGTGTTATCGGGGGAGACGTCGTAGTGATCAACCCGCAGACTTGGGATCATTGTCCATGCTTCGTCTGTGCCGAAGACGACCTCATCAACGAGGAAGATCCCTGCGCGCACCACCTTCGAAGGTGCCATTCCGATGCGATCATCCAACACAGCAGTGCCATCGGGCTGGAAATCCGTGCGCAGAAACGCTGACGCCACGTTGGTGTGGGAGTATTCGGCCCCGTAGCGAAGCTGGTGTTGACTCGCTGAGCCGGGGAGGAACTTCTCCGCCTGCACCTCCAGCCCGCGAATGCGAGTGTAGTAAGTAATGTCGTTGTGGCGATCGCGCGGCGTTGGAGCGGGTCCAAACTGAGTCCAGCCACGCTGGATGGTGTAGGATTCAGCTTCCGCTTCCTGCCAATAGCCGCGAACATCAAGCATGTCGAAAGCGGGTGAAGCCTCCGGTTTATCCAGCCTCCCGCCGACCGATATCCGCGTGCGGGTGCGGCGGTGGTCCTGAGTGACCTGATCATTGACCAGTGCTCCATCGAAAAACGATCCCTCGGCTGACAGCGCATGGACAAAGTTGTCGTGGCGGAAAGAGTCAACGGTGCCATCCAGCAGCCAATCACCCGCCTGCATCGCACCGGTTGCCACCACGGCATGGCTGGTGAAATTCTCGGGGTTGGGCGAGTGGTCGCCGTTATTTCGCCGCTCGGAGCCATCCCGTGCACTATAGACGACGCTCGCGGCGAATTTCCCGTTACCAGCGGCAGCCACCAACCGGTTGTTGAGGCTGCTATTAACCGAGGCGTAAGTGAGTGTGTTCTCGAGCAAACGGCCCTTCAGGTCTGAGCCGAGGACGGACTCTGGACGGACTGTGCGTGCTAATACCGTGCCGCCCATGGCGTCGCTGCCGTAGAGGCTCGAAGTGGCGGATTTGAAGATTTCCATCTGCTCCAGAACCCCCGGATCAAAATAGATGCGCCCGGGGCCGCCCGCTCCCAGAAAGCTTTGCGCCACAAAGTCCTCCGGCTGGCGAATGCCATCGACCATCAGGGCCACCCGGTTGCCTTCGATGCCGCGGATGTTGATGCCTTGGGAACCCCCTCCCAAGTAGGGCACGAGGCCGTCTCCCCCTACAAAGTCAAAAGGCACCGACACCCCTGGTTCGTAACGGAGCGCATCGTCCAAGGTGACCGCGCCGGAACGACGGAGCTGTTCTGCCTCTACAGCTGCTGCCGTCCCAGCGGTTTCGAGCGTTGGCTCGGCCGCGCGCGTCGCGACAACCACCACGGTTACGTCAGCTGCCCGCTCCGGGGCGGCCGGGAGGTCCGACTGGGCAAGCAGGGCCGACGTGGCCATGAAGATAAAGCCACTGCTCCATTGAGCGAACCGGTTCATAATCCGGGATGTATAGGTCATCGGTGTTGTATATGGATGATTGCGAAGAAGCCGCACCCGTTTAGCCGCGGGGCGACACGCTCGAAAAGTGTCAGCCCTTGCGTATGTGCCCGCCAGCAAGGTGGTACCGGATCGTGTGGCCGTCGACGGCATAGGCCGACCCAAAGCCGAGAACGAGGCGTCCATTCAGCGGACGGATGCGAAACAGCTCGAAGTCGCGCATGGTCTCCAGGGTGTCGATGAGAACGCCAAATCGTTCTCGAAATGCCTTCATCCGGTCGGTAAAGAATGGGTCCTCGCGATCGATCGGTGCGATGGCGCAGGTCCACGTCAGCCGGGCGCGGGCAAAAAAGTTCCGGGTTTTGGATTCATCCTCGATCAGGAGAAGGCTGATCGGCTGGCCGCGTCGCAGGTAAGCGGTATGCTTTGCGAGAGCGCTCACGTAGATATAAAAGTGGCCTTCGCCATCCGTCACAAAAGGGGCATAACTGGCCGTCGGTTCGCCTTGGTCATTGGCCGTGGCGAGGATAGCCGTTTTGCTTTCGCGCACAAGACGAGCGAGGGCCTCTTGGGCGCGGGCAACCTTCACCTCGGACAAGTCGGAGACGGGAGTCGGTTCAGTGGATGGATTCAGTGAGCTCATTTTTGGCATGGTTGGAAGGGAGGGTTTGAATGAAAGGACACGCATTGCTCCTGGGGCAGTGAATCTCCGTCGTCACGCCGAAGACGTCGGAGATTCGGGCAACGGTGAGGGTCTCCGGCGTAGGGCCGGAGGCAGCGAGGCGCCCTTGGTCGAGCAGGACAACGTTATCTGCGTACTGCATTGCCAGGTTGAGGTCGTGCACGATGACGATTACGCCAAAGCCGTGGCTGCGGGCCAGTGATCGCACCAGCGCCACCATCGAATGCTGGTGGCGCAGATCGAGGGCGGCGGTGGGTTCGTCGAGCAGCAACCAGCGATCACCCGGATGCTCGGCCTCCGCTGGATCGATCTGCGCAAGCACACGGGCGAGCTGGACGCGCTGCTTCTCGCCTCCGGAAAGGGAAAGGTATCGGCGATGCCGAAGCGCTCTCAGCTCGGTAACGGCGATCGCTCGCGCGCATGCCCTCCGGTCGCGTTCGCTTTCCCATCCGCTCAGGTGGGGAATCCGTCCGAGGATGACCACTTCCTCAACACTGAAGTCGAATTGCAGAAGCGACTCCTGCGCGAGCACGGCACGGCGCCGGGCCAGCTCTGCTCTTTGGTAGCCTGACAACGGGCGCCCATTGAGGGTGACGGTTCCTTCGTCCGGTGTCAGGCTTCCGCTGAGGACCCGGAGCAAGGTGGATTTACCTGCACCATTGGGGCCAAGCACGGCCGTGAATGTGCCGGGAGCGAACGATACGGAAACTTTATCGAGAATCGGCCTGCCCGAACGCAGGACAGTTGCTTCGCAGGTGGTCAGCATCTCAGGGGGCCGCATGGCGTCGGCGTTGGAGGAGGAGAAAGAGGAAAACAGGAGCTCCGAGCAGAGCGGTGAGGATTCCAATGGGAAGTTCAGCCGGAGCGGCAAAGGTTCGCGCGCCTGCATCGGCTAGAAGCAGGAGCAGAGCACCGAGCAGGCCTGCTCCCGGCAGCAGGTAGCGATGGTCGGGGCCAATCGCTGTGCGCACGATGTGCGGTGCTACAAGCGCAATAAATCCGATCATTCCGCAGAGAGCGACCGTCGCGCCAACCACCGCCGCAGCAAGGACGATGAGCTCCCGCTTCATCCGGCGCACATCGATTCCCAGATGCTCGGCATCTTCATCCCCCAGCAGGAGGGCGTTGAGCGCACGGGCATAAAACGGTAGCAAAGCCAGGGGGCAGAGAATGAAGCCAAGACCGGGCAGCAATAAGCTCCAGTTGGCGCGGGAAAGGGTTCCCAAGCCCCAGAAGGTCATTGTCCGCAATTCATCGTCTGTCGCGATGAAGGTCATGAGCCCGATCAGCGAGCCACCAAGGGCATTGATCGCGATACCTACCAAAAGCATCGAAACGAGGTCGACACTGCCCCGGCTGATCGAAAGTCGATAGATCAGCACTGTCATGACGATGGCTCCGCCCATAGCCGCCAAGGGCACCGCGTAGAGCCCGAAGGATTGAAGGGCACCGGCAGGCACCAGCCTCGCGCCGAGCACAATCATGAGGATGGCTCCAATGGCCCCTCCACTGGAGACGCCAATGATTCCCGGATCGGCCAGCGGGTTGCGAAAGACTCCCTGCATCGCTGCCCCCGCCATTGCCAGCCCGCCTCCTGCCAAGACTGCGAGAAGGATCCTGCTAAGGCGGATATCCCAGATCACGACCTCTTCGATGCTCTTGCTTTCGGCGGAGGCTCCAACCTTTGCAGAAACGACACCGAACACTTCTGACAGCGAAATATCCATGGCCCCAATGGTCAGCGAGACCAACGCGGCCACCGGCACTGCGATCGCCAGTGCCAGCAAGAGCACGGGGCGCCACCGAAGTCGCGGATCACGCTCAATGTCAGGGCCCATGTCCTCGGAGGCCGCTTCAATCACCTCGCCTGGAGCCGTCGCTGGAGTGGCCTGTTTCACGGTTGCTCCGGCAAGGTTTGAACTCTCCGAAACAACTGGGCGAGTTCCAGTGCCGCCTGCCCGGTGCGGGGGCCGAAGGTGAGGTAGCACCCCATGTCGAGCGCCTCCACCTGCAAAGCGCGATTCCTTGCAAGATGTCCCAAGCCCAAATTGCGCAGCGCGGAACGAGGGTCCGGCGTCTCCTCCGGGGCATGGACTGCAATGAGAACAATGTCAGGCTGAATCTGCAGCAGGGCTTCTTCCGAAACAGGTTTATAGCCAGCATAGTTGGCAAAGACATTGATTCCGCCAGCCAACTCAATGAGCCCGTTGGCTTGGGTCCCGAGACCGGCAGCCATCGCCAGACCGGAGTTGCCCAGGAGAAAGACCACCCGGGGCGGCACTCCGCCTGCGCATACGGAAGCCGCTCGATCGAGGTCGCTTTCGATCCCTTGCCAGAGCTGTTCGGCAGCTTGCTCTTTCCCGAGCACGCCCCCCAACAAATGGATGGCGGCAGCCAAGCTTTCACGGCTGTGCGGATTGGGAACAATTTTAAACGGAATCGCGCTCGCTTCAAGTTGCCCGACTGCAGCCGCCGGACCAATCCTGGAACTCGCCAGGATTCGTGTGGGCCGCAGACTGAGAACACCTTCTGCACCGAGCGCACCTACGTAGCCTACCTGAGGAAGGCCGTCGACCCGGGCGGGTACTGGCTCGACGAATCGACCGCTACCACTTGGTCACCCGCCCCCAGCGCAAAGGTGATCTCCGTCACCGGCCCACCGATGCAGACAAGCCGTTCCTCCGCTACAAGCGCAGAGGATAGAAACAGCAACAAAAAGAATCCCACCCAAGACGTCAGAGCCTTCCTTGGGATCCCTTGGAAGCTCAGCCGAACGATTTCCACCGCCGATATGATATTGGGACTTGATCTCACAATGGAGAAATGGAACGATACTGAGACTTAATTGCAATAAAAAGGAGGCGGATGAAGTACTTTTCTATCATGGAGCTTTTGGGGTGGATGGGCTGGCCGCTTCTGGCTTGTTCGCTGACGGCGCTCGCCATCCTGGGGGAGCGGGCGGTTTTTTTCTGGCGGATGCGCGTGGATGCCGTCGCCTTGCGAAGGAGGCTGGGACCGTTTCTGGAAGAGGGCGGGGAGACGCTCGCGGTCCCGAAGGTGGGGAAATCTCCCCTGGCGGACATGGCGGAAGTCTTTCTGCTTCACCGCGGGATCGGGCATGAACAACGTGCCGAGGTGGTGGAGGCCGTGATGATGGCGTGGTTCTCCAAGGCGCGTGCTCCGGTAAAGACGCTGGGGATGCTCGCGCAGATTGCGCCTTTGTTGGGGTTGACGGGGACGGTTCTGGGGCTGGTCGAGGCTTTTCGGGTCATTGAAGGAAGTGACCGCGCGGTCAATCCCGCCATGCTCGCGGGCGGAATCTGGGAAGCATTGCTCACAACGGTACTCGGCATGGTGATCTGCGTTCCCCTGCTGGTTGCGATTCGCATATTCAACAGCCGCCTTGAAACGGTCGCCCGGGAAGCGCGGGAGCTTTTTGTCTGGATGGAGTTCCGTCTGGACGGACGTTTGAAGGCAAAGCCCGGAGAGCAAGTGGGGAAATCCGAGTCATGAGAAAAGATTCATTTTTGGAGTTTGAACTCGATGAGGCAGTGGACGTGGGTCTGACACCGCTGATCGACGTGGTCTTCCAGCTGCTCATCTTCTTCATGCTTACGAGCAGCGTTACGACCTCGAGCCTTGAGTTGAGCCTTCCGAAACTGGGTTCACCCGAGTCGCAGCCGACGCAGGAGGCGCTTCGCGTGGAAATCGATGCCGATGGACAAATTGCCATTGATGGGGTTCCCGCAAAGGGCAGTTTTGCGACAGCCTTGGCTGAAGCCGGAGCGGTGACCCGGGGCTCGGCTGACGGGACATCAGGCGCCGTCCTTCTTTATGCTGACGAGGCGACGTCCTATCGTGTCCTTGCGGAAGTGATGCACGAACTCGGGCGATCCGGTTTCACTAATATCCAGTTTGTCTATAAAGGAGAGCAGACTGGATCACCTTTGCAGAGTCGTGAACTTTGATGGCACGCGGCACGGCTCCATTGGCCGCTGGATTGGCTGGGTCCTGTTATCAGCCCTCTGCCATGGCAGCGTGTTCATGAGCGTCCCGGTCCCGGAACCTGCCGCAAATATCGCGATTGTCACTGGTGCCACCCGCATTGACGCCCGCTTCGTACGGCTGCCGGCCCCAGTCGATACAGCTCCTCCACCGCTGCCCGACAAAATCCCTCCGCTGATCGCATCTACGGACGGGAAGGATCTGGAAAAGTTTTCGCCACTGCCTGCTGGCGCAGCTCCACCGCCGCTTCCGGTGAAGCCTTCGCAATCCGCGGAATTTCTTCCGACTAAGCCATCAACTTCGGAGCTTGTTGAGAACCCACCGCCACCTGGTGAGGTTGACCCTATGCCAGTGGATCCGGTTGCCCCTGCCGCCGAAAGCCACGAAAGCGGTGCGACGCAAGCCGAACGGCCTCAGGCGGTGGTTTCTCCGGCACCTCGCTATCCCCGTATCGCAGTGCAGCGCGGCCTCGAAGGCTCGGTCCGCCTCAGTGTTTGCCTCGACGCGGAAGGACGGCCCAACTCGGTGGCCATACAGGAGAGCTCCGGCTATGCCTTCTTTGATCGGGAGGCGGTGGAAACTGTGGGTACACGGTGGCGATTCAATACTGGAGGCGAGCGAACCCGACCCGTCGAGGTCGTCATCGTATTCAGCCTGAAGTGAGCGGCTACCTACGGTTCGATGAGCCGGTCGCGTTGACGGATTCCGCAATCATATCGTCGTCACCCCCGAAGATGAAACATGGCCTCGACCTCCTGAATCCAATGCCTTCCGAAGCGGGTAAGCTCTGAAGGAGTCCGGCGGCAAAATGGGAAGAAGAGAAAAAACCTCTTTTCCAGATTCCACGCAACGTAGCCGGCATTACATGCCGACTCCACCCGCAGGACTAAGCGTGGTTAAGCGACACAATAGAAGGCTGCTTTCATCTAAAATTTTTCAGTGGCACCGTAAACCCTTGATGAGGCGCACCTGCCTTTATCAGGCTCTACTGTGGGATTCGGTTGAGCAACAGAAAACAGTTCCGGGGTGTGGACTGCCCGCGCCACACCATACTGTCGACCCAAAGCAGAAGATCCGTTGCGGCTCCGCTCACCAAAGCGGCGTCATGCGCTGCCATTCTCTTCTGCCGCGCAATCGCCCGGGGGTTACCCAGGCTTTGTTTTTGGCGGGCTCCCTGCACTTAGATCGGCGTGCCTGGAAGGAGGCGCACAACCCGGTCTTTATACACCCGTGGCAGAGCCCCCAAACGTGGATCCACCTAATTGCAGTCGCCGAGATAGAGCTTTTCCACGGCGATATCATTGTCCGTAAAGAACGGCTTGATGACCTCGGGATAGAAGCGAATCCCATCGATGGCTTTCAGCACGAGCCAACTCACCCCAACTTGATGGTTATCGCAGTTGCCGCCGGGGCAGGCCAACAGGGGATCCGCTACCCTGCAGCGAAAGACATGTTCAAGTTGATGAAAGCCCGCGTGGTGGGGGGAAAAGGTGTGGTTCTTCCCGATGTATTCCCGAACATAAAGGAGCCCTTCAACGGACACCTCCACACCACACTCTTCGAAGCACTCCCGCTTGACGGTTTCCTCCAGCGTCTCTCCAGGGTTCTGGCCACCACCGGGCAGGATATAATACACGCCCCGGCCATCGCGCATCTTGGTCACCAGCAGCTTGCCGTCATGAATGACAACAGCGCGGGCCGCAGAGCGGATGTTACGGATTTTCGGGATCATCCTCGCATCGCAAGGACCCCTGCCATCCAAGGCAAGCCCATGATTTTGGGGCGCGGGTGGAAGGCGCAGAGAATTTGCCCTGAGGCCATCCCCTTCACTGCAGATTCTGAATGATCGACAAGATGGGCAAAAACAGAGCGACAACGATCGTCCCCACAACTACAGCCAGTAGCAGGATCAAAACGGGCTCCAAGGCCGACATAAGCCCCGCCAGCGACGTGTTCACCTCGGCATCGTAGTCGTCAGCGATCCGCTCCAACATCTCGGGAAGGCGAGCGGTCTCCTCGCCCACAGCAATCATGCTGGAGACCATGACCGGGAAAACCCCCGTCAGTTCAAGTGGGCGCGCCAGCGACTCGCCATCACGGACGCGATCGTGCACCACGGTCAGCGCTCCGGCGACAACGCTGTTGCCAGCGACATCGCGTGAGACACGCAACGCTTCAAGAATCGGAACGCCACTCGCGAGAAGGGTCCCAAACATCCGGGCAAATCGGGCAATGGCGATCTTCTGATAAAGCCCTCCAAGAATCGGCAGGCCCAGTTTCAGGCGATCCAGCCCCCGCCCGATAGCAGGACTTCGACTCATCCCTTTGCAAACACCCACGCCGCCGATCAGGAAAAGCGGAAAGACCCACCAGCGATGACGGGCAAAATCGCTCACTTCAAGAACCACCTGTGTAAGCACCGGCAGGCCTTGCCCCCGAAGCATATTGAAGAAAATAGCTTCGAATTGCGGAATGACAAACGATACCAGAAAACCAACAATTCCCGAAGCAACCAGCAGAACAATGACCGGATAGACAAGTGCCGCCCGAAGTTTTCTCCGAATGGCTTCCGACGCTTCCAGAAAAGTTGCCATCCTCAGGAGGACCTCATCAATGATGCCGCCCGCCTCCCCCGCGCGAACCATGCGAACATACAGGGCATCGAAAACCCGGGGATGACGCGCCAAGCTGTCCGACAACCGACCACCCCCACGCACGCCGGCTGCGACATCCGCCACAACCGCGTCCAGCCCGCTCTGTTCTTCCTGCTTCACCAGGGTTTCCAAGGCACGGACGAGGGGAACGCCCGCGTTGAGCAACGTAGCCAAGCGCCGGGTGAGCTGCGCCACCCGCTCAGACCGGCGGCCAAATGAGAGGCGGAGCGATCGGCCACGCAACTCTACCCTGCTCGCTGCCGCACCCGATGACATTCTCATAGCCTGGGTGAGCCGAAGAAACATATCGATATAAATCTTTCAGTCCAGTCATGGCCCAATGAGAGGCCTTTTAGAAATGCCTATTTCGACAGGGAACCCGAGCACCAGATCAGGTATTTCGGAGGATCTCTTCGGCTGTCGTGATCTGCGCAAGCATCCTTCCAATACCATACTGTCTCAACATAACGGTTCCTTCTTCCTTGGCAATCGCTGCCAGACACAGGGTCCCGGTTCGGCGGGCAATACTTTCACGGATACGGTCACTTGCCTGGATGAACTCATAGAGTCCCAGACGCCCCCGATAGCCGGATGCGCCGCAGGCTTCGCATCCCTCACCCTTGGCCAAGTTGCGGCGTCCCGCCTCCTCGCGTGACAGACCTAACGCTTCCAGGCAACCTGCATCCGCTTCATACAAGATGCGACAGTGTTCACAGATTCGCCGAACCAGCCGCTGCGCAAGGACCCCTTCAAGGGTCGCGGAAAGAAGATAAGGCTCCACGCCGAGATTTGCCAGACGTGTCACCGCGCCTGCAGCATCGTTCGTGTGCAATGTGGTCAGGACGAGGTGCCCGGTGAGCGACGCCTGAACCGCGACCTGAGCCGTCTCGCCATCGCGGATCTCGCCGACCAGGATCTTGTCGGGGTCCTGCCGCAGGAAGGCGCGCAACGCTGTCGAAAAGGTCAATCCAATGTCGCTGTTGACGGAGACCTGGACAAGCCCCTCGACTTCATATTCGACCGGATCCTCCACCGTGAGGATCTTGGTCTCCTCATCCACCACCTCCCGGAGCGCACTCATCAACGTCGTCGTCTTTCCCGAACCCGTCGGCCCGGTAACGACCAGAAGACCGTTTGGCCGGCGGACAATGCTGCGGATAGACTGTAGTATTCCGGAAGGCAGCTCGAGATCCGCCAGAGTCAATCGAGCCTCTGCACCATCCAAAATGCGCAGGACGACACTTTCTCCAAACTGTGTCGGTAAGGTGCTGATCCGAAGATCAACAGTGCGCCCGTCCACCGCGAACGGAATCCTTCCATCCTGCGGCACCCGGCATTCAGCCAGGTTCAAATCCGCCATCACCTTCAGCCTTGCTGTCACCGGCGAGGCGAGGGAACGCGCTGCGGAACAAACCACCCCCAACGCGCCATCCACCCGCTGCCGCACGATCAGCTCCTCCTCGAAAGGCTCAAAGTGAAGATCGCTCGCCCGCGCCCGCACCGCCCGACGGAGAAGGACGTCAACAAACCGCGTGACCGAAACATCCTGCGCCCCCGAACCTTCGCCTGACCGCAGCCCGACATCCCCCTCGGGTTTTTCCGCCAGGAGAAACGCTTCGAGCGAAGATCTGTCTTCGGCAGATGTCACCTCTGAATATTTAAAATCCGACGCACTTACCCTCAGGGAGGTGGCACATCTATTTCCTCCACATCGAGTCCCGCAGCCTTGAACCGCTGGCGCATCTCGACAGGAGACTGTGCCTTCTCAATAGCCTGCTCCGGCAGGATGATCCCGCGGTTCACCAGACTGGCCAGATGGGCGTCGAGGGTGATCATCCCATGCTGCGAGCCCGTCTGAATATCCGACGTGATCCGGAAGGTCTTGTTCTCCCGAATGAGGGAGGCAATCGAAGTCGTGGTGACCATGATCTCAAACGAAGCAACCCGCCCTTCCCCGTTCGCCTTGCGGCAGAGCACCTGCGAAATGACAGCGACGATGGAGGATGCCAGCTGCGTCCGGATCTGATCCTTCACGCTGGCTGGGAAAGCATCAACAATCCGGTCAACTGTCCGTGCGGCCCCTGTTGTATGGAGCGTTCCAAAGACGAGGTGGCCTGTTTCCGCGGCACTCACCGCCGCTTCAATGGTTTCAAGATCCCGCATTTCCCCCACGAGGATCACGTCGGGATCCTGCCGGAGCGCACCACGAATCGCCTCGGCAAAGCTGGGGGTGTCTGTTCCAACCTCACGTTGCGTGACAATGCAGTTCTTGTGGTCGTGGTAATACTCGATTGGATCTTCAATAGTAATGATATGTCCGTCTCGATTTTCATTGATCCAATTAATCATCGATGCCAGCGTGGTGGACTTCCCCGATCCCGTCGGCCCCGTCACAAGAATGAGCCCCCGCGGGCGAACGAGCAGGTCCTTCACTGAATCCGGCAATCCTATCTCCCGAAGACCAAACATTTTTTTGGGGATCGTTCGCAGCACGATGCCATAGCAACCTTTGGCCTTTAGGACGCTCGTGCGGAAGCGGGCCTTGTCGAGGTAGGCAAATCCAAAGTCGGCCCCGCCAGATTTCTTCAACCGCTCCTGCTGGGAGTCCGGCGTGATCGCGCGCATCAAGTCCTCCACATCCGTGGGGCGCAGGTTTGGCCCTTCGACGGGCACCATGCCTCCGCTGATCCGCAGCGTCGGTGGTTGCCCCACCTGAAGGTGCAGGTCACTCGCGCCTTGATCGACCATCAGCTCGAGGAGGTCATTCATTTCATACGGGCAGACTTCCGCCTCAGGGTGGTCTATCTTGATATCCATAGTCATGGCTCTTTAACTTCAGTTATACATAATCCGGGAGGATGAATCAGGGCCCGGGGGATCACCCACGGTCACCGCGACCGCTTCCTCAAGTGTCGTCATTCCAGCGGCCACTTTTTCGAGACTGTCATGGCGCAGGGTCCGCATCCCGCCGGCCCGAGCATGCTCCCGCAAGGAAGCAAGGCCCACGCCCTCGGCGACAAGAGCCCGCAGCGGCTCATCGATGCATAAAAGTTCAAAGATACCGATCCGCCCATGAAACCCACGACCGGCGCAACGCTCACAACCCCGACCACGGCGATAGGCCGTGGAATCCGTCGAGGCCGGATCCAGCCCGGCCAATTCCACCAATAAAGACTCGGGCGGGGAAAACGTCTCGGCGCACGCCTCACAGATTTTCCGAACGAGACGCTGGGCCAAGACCCCCCTCAGGGTGTCCGCCAGCAGAAAGGGCTTCACCCCCATGTCGATCAATCTCGGGATGGCTGAAACAGCATCGTTTGTATGCAGGGTGCTGAAAACCAAGTGCCCGGTGAGCGCGGCATTGATCGCTACCTCCGCGGTTTCCAAATCCCGAATCTCCCCCACCATGATGATGTTGGGTGCCTGCCGCAGAACGGCCCGCAAAGCCGCACCAAAGGTCATCCCCACCTCCCGATGGACCTGAACCTGATTGACGCCCTGCAGCCGTTGCTCGACAGGATCTTCCACCGTGATGAGCTTTCGCCCCGGCTGGTTGAGGTGATGCAGCGCCGTGTACAAGGTGGTGGATTTCCCGGAACCCGTAGGACCCGTCACCAGAAGGATTCCATTTGGAAGCTCGATCATGCGCTGGAAGGCCATGCGGTCCTGATCGCTCAGCCCCAACAGGTCGATACCGAGCCTTACCCCCTCCCGCTGAAGAACCCGCATGACGACGGTTTCACCGTGCAGTGAATTTATACTTGATACCCGGAGATCATATTCATTTCCCTGAACTGCCATCCGGATCCTGCCATCCTGCGGCAGCCGCTTTTCCGCAATCGAAATACCCGCCATCAGCTTCACCCTGGAGACGATGGCGGCCTGCAGCTGGGTGGGTGGCGAGGCCACTTCCTGCAACCGCCCATCGACCCGCAAACGAATGCGGAAGCGCTCCTCCATGGGCTCCAGATGGATATCAGAAGCCCTTCGGGCAACAGCCGTCGCCACCAGTTCCCGCACATAATGCTCAATCGGCCCATCCCCGGATTCGCGCGAGGATTCGGTCGACGGGAGCTCCGCCGATGGAGAGGTCTCTGACACGCCATCGGCACCCTCCAGTGTTCCAGACGGTTCCCCCATGGCATAGGCCGATCTGATGGCCACTTCCAAGGCGGTGGGCGAAGCCATCAAAGGCTCAACCAGGAGCCCTGCCCGATGTCCCAACTTATCAAAAGCCTCCTCATCGGATGGATCCGCCACCGCCAACTCAAGAACCCCACAGGCCACGCGCAGCGGGAGCCAGCCCCTCTGCATGGCTTGGCCAGCCTCCACGTAAGCAAGAGCTTCAGCGGTCGGAGAGAGCTCTGTCGCCCTCCCTGTTTCGGCACCGCAACCCCTTTCCAGGGCGGCGACCAAGATCCCCTCATCGACCCTTCCGCTCGCAATCAGCGATAGAAGCCATCGAAAAGGCACACCCTTTGTTTGGGCTCGCGCAAAACCCGCCAACTCCGACCCGTCATTGGTGGTAAGAATTCCCTGATCAATCAGGATTTGAGAAAGTGCAGGTGGCACGTGCGCGCGAAGGATTAGCCCAGAAACAATTCCAATTGTAAAAGCTAGAGGGTTTCTCGAACCTTCACAATGCCGGAGTTGTAAAAGGGGGATGAATCACACCTGCCCGCAAAAGAGATGCCTGCGACCGGGTAAGCCGGAGTGCGCGGGTGGCCTCAGACGTTGAGTAAAAGCCTCAAAGAAAGCCCGTCTCGTCCGAATCAATTCTCCAGAATCTCAACTTCGTACCCGTCTGGATCGGTCAAAAATGCCATCTTGTTTCCACCCGAGGTAAACTTCGTCCGCCAATCGCCCGGCCAAATTTCAAACCCTTTATCTTCGAGCTGCCCGCAATATTCGACGATGTCGTCGACCCCGATGCAAATGTGCATCAGATCCTCCGGGAACTCGACCTTGTAGCCGGAGCTGTAGCACAGCTCCAGCATCGCCTCGTTTCCGGGCAGTTCCAGATGAACAATCTGATTGCCTGCAGGTGATTTGTCATTCCTGCGATGGACGCGGTAGCCGCAGGCTTTTGAATACCATTCAATCGATCGCTCCAAGTCGCTGACGCGAATACGGGTGTGCAGAAATTTAATCGCCATGGCAGAATACCGTAGGCCCCCGCTGGCAAAGCGCAACCCGTAGATCCTCTCCGTAAGATCACAATTTCCGACAGAATCTACCTCTTGAGACATTGACCACTCGGACGGAGGCACCACCATGAAAGCTATGAATGTTCTGGTTATCGGAGGAGCGGGTTATATCGGAAGCCACTGCGTGCGCCTGCTCGGAGAGAGCGGACACAGGGCCGTTGTGCTGGACAATCTGGTCTATGGTCATCGGGCGGCTGTGGCGGCCGATATTCCGTTTTATGAGGGCGACCTCGGAGACCAGAACCTCGTCGAGACCCTCCTCAAGAACGAGAAAATCGACTTGGTCATGCACTTCGCCGCCTACGCTTACGTCGGTGAATCCGTCACCGATCCACTGAAATACTACGCCAACAACCTGGCCGCTCCCATCCAGTTGCTCGCGGCCATGCGTTCCGCAGGAGTCACCCGGTTTGTCTTCAGCTCCACCTGCGCCACCTATGGAATCCCCGAGGCCATGCCCATCGTCGAGGACATGCCCCAACGGCCGATCAACCCCTACGGGCAGACAAAGCTCGATTTCGAAAATTGCCTGAAAGCCTGTGCCGCCGCTTACGGCCTCAGCTTTGCCAGCTTCCGTTACTTCAATGCCTCAGGGGCCGCAGCCGATGGAAGCATTGGCGAGGACCACACGCCTGAATCGCACCTCATCCCCCTCGCTATCCGGGCCGCTCAGGGACAGATCCCCGAGCTCACCGTCTTTGGCGATGACTACGACACCCCGGATGGAACCTGCTTGCGGGATTACATCCATGTCGATGACCTCGCCCGCGCCCATATCGCCATCTTCGACAAGCTGGCGGTACCCGGTGCCCGGTATTTTCTCAACCTTGGCACCGGCACCCCGATCAGCGTCCTCGAAATCATCAAAACCGTCGAAAAGGTCACCGGAAAAACGGTACCCCATTCCATCGGCCCACGCCGCGCCGGCGACCCGCCGGCGCTCTATGCCGACAGCTCCAAGGCTCAGGAAGTCCTCGGATGGCACCCCCATTACATGAATATTGAGGATACCATCCGCACGGCGTGGAATTGGCACCGCACCCACCCCGAAGGCTACCGAAGCTGAGGGCACGCCACGCCGACCCAACCGCTGTATTTCGATGCAGCTGCCTCAACGGCGCACCGGCGCGGATGACGCCCGCGCAAAAGTCCGCTTTCGCTGGCTTCCAGAACGCCCTTCTGCCCGCCGGGCTTCTGCCGCGGCGCGTGACTCCAAAAGCTCCAGCACGCGTGCCACCACAACCACACGGCTCCGTTTTTCCCCCTTGTCCCCCGTCCATTGCTCCTGCTTCAGAAATCCTGAGACGAGGATCGGTGCTCCCTTCTCCAGCAGATCAGCCACCCCGCCAGGATTCCAGTACTCCACGGCAAAGAAATCTGTCCGCTCCGCCGAACCCGGCACGGCTATCTTGAAGCGGCAGACCGTTGAGTTTTCAAAGTCTTTGACCTCCGGCTCCGTGGCCAGACGTCCGCTCAGGTGGATCGCATTCATCGTTCGTCCTTTCTCTGGTTTCAATGAGACCGCTTCATGCAAAGCCTCTTTTCACCCCAGAGACATAAACATTCGTTCACCTATGTCAAGCTGGAGAAACTTAGCGCGCCGGAAACCAATTAAAGCGGCGTCTGCCTCACTTGGAGGCTGAAGCATCCGGGTCATCGAGGATCCGCTCTGCCTCGGGCGAGGCAAAAGTGAGGTAGGCGGCGGGGACAATAAACAGCGTGAGGAAAGTACCCACGAGAAGGCCCCCGATGACGGCCACCCCCAAAGGCACCCGGCTTTCCGCCCCGGCACCGAGCGCGAGGGCGATCGGCAGCACCCCGACGACCGTGGAGACAGCCGTCATCAGAATGGGCCGGAAACGCTTCGCCGCCGCATCCGTCACGGCATCAAACAGATCCAGGCCAGCTCGCCGCCGTTGATTGGCAAACTCCACCAGAAGAATTCCGTTCTTTGTCACGAGCCCGATCAACATGATCAGGCCGATCTGAGAGAATATATTGAGCGTCTGGTTGAAGGCCCACAGCGCAAACAAACCGCCCACGAGAGCGAGGGGAACTGTCAGCATGATGACAAACGGATCGCGAAAGCTTTCGAATTGCGCCGCCAGAACGAGGTAGACGAGGACGAGCGCGAAGAGGAACACATAGATCAGGCTCTGACCTGCCTCTTCAAACTCCCTCGATTCGCCGGTGAGTTCAGTCGTAAATGTTTCGTCCAGCACCCCAGCGCCCACCGCCCGCATCGCCGCGATCCCATCGGCAAGGGTGTAGCCGTCGGCAAGGTTGGCTGAGAAGGTGGCTGACGCGAATCGGTTATAGCGGTGAAGAACCGCCGGCGCGGTGGACTCTGTCATCGAGACAAGATTATCAAGAGAAACGACCTCGCCGTCCCTTCCCCGGACGGTGAGATTCGCGAGGTCCATCGGCGTGTTGCGGTGGGATCTTTGTAACTGCCCGATGATCTCGTATTGCTGCCCGCTCCGAAGGAAGTAGCCAAACCGCTGCCCGCTGAGCGCTGCCTGGATCGTCCCGGCGATGTCGGCGACGTCCACCCCCATCGCTCGCGCCCGCTCACGATCGATATCGACGACCAGCTCCGGCCGGTTGAAACGCAGGTTCACGTCAACGACACTGAACTCCGGCCGTTCCGAGGCGGCCTGCATGAAGCTGGGCAAAACGTCCTCAAGCTTGGAGAAATCCGGGTTTTGGATGACGAACCCCACGGGCAGGCCACGACCTCCTGTGCTGATTGTTGCCGGCTGGCGCACAAAGATTTCTGCACCGGGGATCTCTCTCAGGCGCGCTCCCAGATCACGGGCGATTTCCTGCTGCGACCGGCCTCGCTCATCCGCTGCGACCAAACGAATGCGACCGAAGGCCGAGTTAACCGTCGCGCTCGCGCTGAAGCCGGGCGATGTCACCGTTATCAACGCGTCCACTTCGGGAAAGCCCCGGGCGATGACCGCTTCGATTTCCTCCACGATCTCGGTCATGTATTCATAGGTGACACCCTGTGGGCCGGTGACATTGATCACCATTAGCCCGCGATCTTCCATCGGTGCGAGCTCCTGGGGCAGAAGCGTCCAAAGAAGCCCGATTCCGAGGATACAACCCAGGAAGAGTGGAACAGCCGTCCACCGATGGCGAAGAAAGCCCGTCAAACTGGCCGCATAGCGTGCGGCCATCCACCGGAAGAAGGGTTCCGTGGCATCATAAAAGCGCCGTTTCCCGGTTCGTCGCTTGAGGATCCGGGTGCAAAGCATCGGCGTGAGCGTCAGGGCAACGATCGACGAAATGGCCACGGCGCTGGCCAACGTCACCCCGAACTCCGCAAACAGCACGCCGGTCAATCCCCCGAGAAACAAAATGGGAACGAATACGCACACCAGCGAGAGCGTCGTCGCCACCACCGCCAGAAAGATCTCCCGCACCCCCTCCCGGCCGGCATGAAGCGGTTCCTCCCCGCTCTCGATCCGGCGATAGATGTTTTCGAGGACGATAATGGCATCGTCGACGACCAGCCCAATCGCCAGAACGAGGCCCAACATCGTCAGCACGTTGATAGAGAATCCGGCGAGGTAGATGACAAAGAAAGTCCCGATCAGCGCAACCGGGATGGTTATGAGCGGAATGAAAGACGCCCGAAGCTCGCGCAAGAAGATGAAGATCGTGAGGCAAACCAGAGCCATCGCGAAATAGATGGTCTGCTGCACTTCCCGCACCGACTCCCGGATGTACTCGCTGGTATCAAATCCGATACCCAGCTCAATGTCCTCCGGCAGGTCCCGCCGGAGGGTCTCAAGCCGACGATAGAATTCATCCACAATCTCGATCTGATTCGCGCCGGTTTGGGGACGCAGGACAACGCCAACCATGGGGATCCCATCGCGCTTGAGGAGGGTGCGCTGATTGAGGGCCGCCACTTCGGCGTGCCCGATGTCACGCAAACGCACCTGGCGATCGCCAACGCGCTTGAGGACGAGGGCTTCAAAATCTTCCGGCTGATCACCGAGCCGGCTCATGGTTCGGACCGTCAACTCAACTTCATCCCCCTCAATCTGCCCGGAGGGCAGTTCCACATTGGCCGCCGCCAAGGCCGTGCGGACGTCGGTCGGAGAGAGTCCGTAGGCCGCCAGCCGATGCGGATCCATCCAGAGGCGCATGGAGTAATCCTTCCGCCCCCAGATATCGGCGCGGGCAACACCCGGAATCGTCTGAAGGCGTGCCGCCAAGAGGTTCCGGGCGATATCCGTCAGTTCGAGCAAGTCCCGCTGGCTGCTGCCCACATTCAAGAAGACGACCGGATCCTCGTCCCCGTCGGCTTTCTGCACCACCGGAGGATCCGCATCGGGAGGAAGACGGCGCTGCGCCGAGGCAACGCGATCACGCACATCGTTTGCAGCCCGGTCGAGATCGTCGTTCAGCGCGAATTCAACAAAGATCGTGCTCCGGCCTTCCCGACTCACCGACGTCAGCGTGCGCACCCCCGCAACGGTGTTAATCTCCTCCTCAAGGGGCTCCGTTATTTGGCTCTCAATGACATAGGCATTCGCTCCGGGGTAGTTCGCTGAGACGGTGATCACCGGCCGCTCGGCCACCGGATACTCCCGAACGCCAAGAAACTGGTACCCCGCCACCCCAAAGATCACAATGGTGATGGAGAGAACAGTCGTGAAAACGGGACGATAAATGAAGACGGAAGAAGCTCGCATGGACGTTGGCTTTGACAGAAATCAATCTTGCCGGGTTAGAGAAACCAGACGGCTCAGGGCTCCGGCGTTCCTCCCGCCGCCTGCCGCCGAATGGCCTGCCCCGGCCGGAGGCCCTCAGCCCCTCGAACAACAATTTCCTCCCCACTCTGCAGGCCGACAACGACCTCCACATACCCCTCCAACCGCGCACCTGTGCGGACAACCCGTTCATGCGCGACATCATTCTCGATCACAAAGACGCGCGTTTCACTCATGCCCGGAACAAGCGCCGTCGAGGGAACCAATAACGCATCCTCATCTTTCAAGAACACGAGATCAATAGTGGCGAAATTTCCGGGCAGAAGGCGGGACCCCTCATTCTGGACCACTGCCCGAGCCAGAAGCGTTCGGGTCTGCGGATCCACTTGAGGCTCGATCGCCTGGATCACGCCCATCTGAGGTGCCTCCAAGGCCCCGACATTCAGCCGAAGGACCATTCCTGGCCGCAGCTCTCCCTGATAGCGTTCCGGCACCGGGAAATCCACTTTCAATTCTGAAATATCATTCAGCACAGCCACCACGTCCTGTGGTGTAATGTATTCGCCGGGGCTCACCCGCCGGAGGCCCACAACGCCATTGAACGGAGCCTGCACAGCACGCTTCGAAATCCGGGTCTGCAAAAGCTCTGCCTGCGCCTGCAGGACATTCAGCTGGCTGCGCGCCTCATCGTAGTCGCGCTGAGACGTGGCTCCCCGCTCCCGCAGATCATGGAGCCGCTCCTCATTGCGCTTCGCCAGATCCAGTTCGGCCTGAATTGCCCGCAGCTCCGCCCGCAACTCCCGATCATCAAGTCTCATCAAGACGGTCCCGGCCTCGACCAGGGTCCCTTCGTCAAATCGGACTTCCTCAATGACGCCGCTCACTTCGCTGCGCACTTCGATACCTTCCCGAGGCAACAGCGTGCCATGCAGCCGAACGCTCCGTTCAAAGGGTTGGGGAACGACGACCTCTGTTCGAACAAACATCACGGCCCCACCCCCCAAAGGTGCGCCTCTTTCCAGGCCCGATCCGGTGGCCTCCTCTGCAGGGTCTGAATTGAGCCAGAAAATCAGCCCGGCAACAGAGACAATGAGGAGAACGATAAGAACAGATTTAAAACGACGCACGGGGATAAAAGCTGGCAGTCATGAGACATTTATCAAGCTAGCTGACACTAGTCATCCCCGACATCCGGCGGTAGCGGACGAAGGAGGCGAAAATGAACCGTCCGCGACTCCGGATGAATCAGATCGAGCGTCATCCAGATTTGATTCTGCCTGATGGATTGCGAGCGGCTGCGCTCCACCCATCCGTGCAGGCGTGCTAACAGCCGCATCTCGGATTCATCCACCACGACGTAGGCAGACCGCTGCGTGCGGCCATCACCACTGGCCACCACCGAACCGATCAACCCCTGGGCCACACGGTGGTGAAAGGCGGCTTCCTCCGGCTCATCGACCGCCTCATAGACAGCCCGCAGAAGCATGTGTCCCTCGGCAAAGACCGGGCTCAATTCGACCATCTCGACACCCACCCGGCTCGCCTCGCTCCATGCCTCCAGCCGAAAGAACAAATCTGCCTGAGCCTTCAACTGCGCAAGGCGGTTTGGATGATAAGGACGCGTCAGCGCGTAAGCCTCCCGCAGCGCACTGTAATCAATCTCGGTTTTTCCCTGCATGAGCTTCTCCACCTCAAGGAGATAGATGCGCTCCGCCTCTTCTTGGCTCATGCCCCAGGCGAAGCCTGCACCCACAAGCCAGAGCCCCAACAAGAGTCCGATCCGTCGTGCGAGAAAACCCATCATTGTCCGAGCTTGGTCGCTTTCACTCGCGACGCAAGGACTTCAGAAAATGCCTCGTCGTGGCAGTGAAACAGCAGCCACCGAATCCGTTTTGCCGCCCGCCATTATTCAGGCGTTCACCCTTCCTCCGCGACAGTCAAGGTAACACGTTGCCCCATTCGCGGCAGGCGCATGAAAATGTCCATGGCATCATCCGGCTCCAGCACCAGCCGTCGGATGCTGTAATCCCACTCCGGCACAAGGACGCCCACAGCGTCCGCCGGCCCACAACGAATGCGTAACTGCATTCGGTCTTCAGACACATTGCCTACCCGGAAGTGTACAAAAAACTCCTCGTCTGTTTCCTCGACGATGTCCGCCCGGGGGACGGCCACGCCGCGAAGTAATACCAGGTTCACCTTCCGATTCTTGCTTGATGGAAAGACGGGGGTGCCCGTCGCCAGCTTGGTCGGCCCAATGAGCTCCACCGATGAGGCCGTCCAAGTCTCCAGAAGCTTCCCATGCTCAATAACGAAGGTCTCGGGCACGGAAGCCTCCGCCGGCACCGCATTAGCTTTCGCAGTCGACGGAGGATGGGGAGTTGCACAACCTACCAGGATCAAGACAAGCAGGACAAAGAGCCCGGGTGGGAAGCGTTCAGGGGTGATCATACAGGCGGGGTGAAACTAAGGTTATCACCCCAAAGATCTGTATAAATTATTTACCTGCCAAACCAATTCCTGTCCAGGGGCAGGATTTACGGTCAATTAACAACCGGAGCGGCGACCCCTTCCTCAACGCCGAAAATTCCATCGTCCGGAGGTGCCACCGTCCCAGGATACGTCTTGAAGGCGATCACCAGCATAACCGCTAAGGCCATCGCAAGGAGAACGAAAGACAGGATGATCAGGATCCAGGGTCGGCGGGTGAGCCAGTTTCCGTTAAGTTTTTCCATTTTTGTTCGGCTCTGGCTATTCCCCCCGCGGCAGCAAAAACCGGGGATCTGGCCCGATAAATTCCACTTGGTATTCGTGCTCACTTCCTCCATCGACAATCTCGACAGCGATTCGAAGAGGGAAATGCCCGGCGTAGGCCGGTCGCGGCTGCACGACAATCAGCGGGCGGGTCTGCTCCTCAAGAGCTTCAAGCTTCACGGGCTCACCCCAGCCGACCAGCTCCACATCCCGTCCGGTTTCACGCAAGCTGATCTGAAAAGATACCGCCTCATTCTGCTTGTTGACCAACCGAAGCTGAAACTGATTCCGGATATACGCATCCGTCACGTAGTAAGGCTGCCCGCTAAGGCGCGAAACCGAGGCTTCAAACGGACGCAGCCCCGAGAAGGAGAAGGCCATCACGCCAAGCCCAACCAGCATCAGAATCCCGTAGACCACTGTCCGGGCCCGAAGAATCCGCGGTTTCTTTCCCTCAAGCCCACGTTCAGAGGCGTAGCGGATCAGGCCCCGCGGCCGACCGAGCTTGTCCATGATCGTATTGCACGCATCAATACAAGCGGTGCAGGCAATGCACTCCATCTGCTGACCTTGACGAATATCGATCCCCGTCGGACACACCTGAACACAACGGTTGCAGTCGACACAATCCCCCACGCCAGCGAGCGATGTCTTCCCCCGCGGCTCGCCCCGCCCCGCGTCATACGCCACCGTCAAGGTGTGCTCATCAATGAGCGCAGCCTGCAGGCGGCCATAGGGACATATAACGAGACACAACTGTTCCCGGAACCAGACAAAGTTGAAGTAGAGGAACCCCGAGGCTGTCGTCACAAAGACAAACGCTCCCCAATGCTCCACGGGCGAGGACACCATCCAGGCGTAGAGCTCGGGAATCGAAACAAAATAGGCGAGAAAGACGTGTGCGATCGCTGCGGACAGAACGATAAACACCCCATGCTTCACAACGCGCTTTGCCAGCTTCGATCCACTCCAGGGTGCGGCATCCAACCGGCGGCGCTCAGGCGCATCCCCTTCGACCCAGCGTTCAATCCGACGAAACACCTGCTCGAGAAAGACGGTCTGCGGGCAGGCCCACCCACACCAGAGACGACCAAACAAAGCCGTCACAAAAAACAATACAAAGGCCACCCCCGTGATCAGGAAGAACAGCAGCCACAAGTCTTGCGGAGCAAAGGTAAGACCGAACAGGTGAAAGCGGCGGTTCAGCACATCGATAAAAACAGCGGGCATCCCCCCGATGTGTACCCACGGAAGCGCTACATAGAGAGCGATGAGAAGGGCAGCCACCACCCGCCGCCCACGCGCAAAAGCACCCGACACATCCGACGGATGAAGAAAGAACCGGGACCCGTCCTGATTGATCGTTGTAACGGTTTCTCGGTGAGGGCGACGCTTCGGGCCGGGAGCGAGCATGAGGTGTCTTCCTGCAGAAGCCTCAACGAAGCGAGGCCCGACCCGGCGAATCCGAGGCGAACTGCATTCTCTCGGGCGTGTGGAAGCTAAGGATGTAGGCCACCACCGCAGATACCCGGGCCGGTCCAAGTTCCCGTTCCCAAGCCTGCATCCCTTTCGTCGGGTCGGGTGATCCGTCCTTCACCACCGAATAGATGTCAATCGGCTCATAGCCCCACCTCCACTCTTCGTCGTTCAACGGCAACCCGCCGCCCAGACCACCCCCCAGATCGTCACCATGACAAAACACACACTGTGCGCGATAGACCGCCTCACCCGAGGCAACGATCGTCACATTGCGGCTCATCGCCCAGAGACTGTCATTGTCAATCGTACCCACCATGGCAAAACGCCGCGCTTCGATCGCGTCCATCTGGGCGGTGAGGCGCGCCTCGTCGCTCTCAAAAGCTCGAATCGTGTACCAGCCAAACCAGCTCACAAAGGAAAAGATGATGCTGAGGTAGAGAGTCCACAGCCACCAGTTGGGCAGGCGTTGATCATATTCTTCGATTCCGTCGTAGACGTGCTCCCGAAGGACCACACCCGGCGGAAGATCCCTCTTCTCTTTCTCGTTTGCCTCAGGATTTCTCATGGGGTGGCTTGGGTTTTGACGCGCTCTCCTGCCGGGCAGGCCGAGACCCATCATCCTCTTTCAGGGGAAGATGGGCCAGGTACTTCCGCTCTATCTTCCTCATTGCGAGTGCCCGCGCCACAAGAAGGACAAAGCCGGTGAACGCGAGAACGAATCCGATAATGAGAAGTACGTTCTGCCACTCTTCGAGAATCAACCGTCGAAACATCGTCTCTCCTGGGCTAAGGGGTTCAAGGCATACCCTCCCCGGCGCCAAACTTGTCAACGCTTTCGAAGGTTCCCAATTTTTGCAGGTAGGCAATCAGGGCCACGATCTCAGTTTCAGGGTCGGCATAATGCCCGGCCTCACGCAACCGATCCGCAATGAGATTTGCCTGGGTCCGCGCATGATGAAAAATGTCTTCATCCGTCCATTCCGGATAAGGCACCCCGAGAAGGCGCTGAACCCGAAGCTTTACCGGCAAGGCATTGAAATCCGTCTCTTTGAGCGCCAGCCACCCATAACCGGGCATATTTGAGCCCGCCGATGTCGAACGCGGATCCAACATGTGCATGAAGTGCCAGTCATCCGTCCGCATGCCACCCTCGCGGGCCAGATCCGGCCCGGTCCGCTTACTGCCCCATTGATAGGGATAATCAAAAATCGATTCTCCCAGTCTTGAGAACGACCCATAGCGCATCACGTCCGACTTCAACATCCGAATCATCTGCGAGTGGCAGGTGTAGCACCCTTCCGCAATATAGATGTCCCGGCCCGCCAGTTCGAGCGGGGTGTAAGGCACTTGCACAATATCCTCAAGGTTCCTTGCCCGGTAAACCGTCACAGCGGGAATGATCTGCACCACCCCGCCAATCGCCACTGCAATGAAGGTCAGGGCGGTAAACGGTATCCAGTTCCCTATCAACCTGTCATACCAATGACTCCACCTGGCACCGGATACCTTGAAGTGCACGATAAAAAGCAACACCACGAAGATCGAAGCAAACAAGCCCACCAAACTCAGAAGATCTTTGCCAAACATCCACAAGGAGAGGGCCAGAATGGCTATGCAGATATACAGAACAGGGGCTGTAAAGAAGGTCTGCCCGGTCCGGATCGATCCTTCGAGATGGTTCGTTTCCTCACGCTCCCTGGCATAGACATCCATTGTGCCATTGACGGCTTCGCGACCCGCGATTGAGCGCCACAGATTGTAGACCATCAAAAACCAGCCAAGGAGATAGAGCCCCCCGCCGATCGCCCGAAGCCCCATTGCAGGTCGGATCGCCTCGAGAGATTCAATGAATGGGTATGTCAGCGCCGTGCCTTCATCGCGTACGCTGTTGAGCATAACGCCTTGCCCAATCCCACTCACCCACATCGCCGCCACGTAGAGCAGAATCCCGACCAGCCCAATCCAGAAGTGAAGGTTTGCCAACGGCACCGAGTACAGCCTTGTTCGCCAGAGCCGCGGCGTCAGCCAATAGAACATGCCCGCGGCCATGAAACCGTTCCAACCCAGTGTTCCTCCGTGGACATGCCCGATAATCCAGTCGGTGTAATGCGCCAGGGCGTTGACCGGCCGGATCGACAAGAGCGGCCCTTCGAAGGTCGCCATCCCATAGAATGTTACCCCGGCGGCAAAAAACTTCAGGACTGGATCGGTCCGCAACTTGTGCCAGGCTCCCCGCAAAGTCAGCAAACCGTTTAACATGCCACCCCAACTCGGAGCCCACAGCATCAGGGAAAACAAGACCCCCAGCATCTGCAGCCAGTGGGGCAACGCTGTATTCAAAAGATGGTGCGGCCCCGCCCAGATATAGAGAAACACGAGGGACCAGAAATGGATCACACTCAGCCGATAGCTGTAAACCGGTCGCTCGGCCGCCTTCGGGACAAAGTAATACATGATGCCCAGAATCGGTGTCGTCAGAAAGAACGCCACCGCGTTGTGACCATACCACCATTGAACCAGCGCATCCTGCACCCCGGAGAAAATGGGGTAGCTGTGCGTCCAGCTTGTTGGAATCTGCAGGTGGTTGACGATGTAGAGCATCGCCACGGTGATAATCGTCGCTATGTAAAACCAGAGAGCGACATAGAGCGTGGGCTCATTCCGCCGGGCGAGAGTCCAGAAGAAGTTGATCGCAAAGATCACCCAGATGATCACGACCAAGACGTTGATGGGCCAGATCAGCTCCGCGTACTCCTTGCCCCGCGTCAGCCCAAGCGGAAGCGTCACCGCAGCGCAAACGATAATAAATTGCCAACCCCAGAAATGCACCCGCGAAAGCAGGTCTGACGCCAATCTGGCTTTGCACAGTCGCTGGGTCGAATAATAGATGCCGGCAAACATCATGTTTCCGACAAACGCAAAGATTGCCGCATTCGTGTGGAGCGGACGCAACCGGCCGAAGCTCAACCACGCCAACCCAAAGTTCAGCTGATGGAAGTTCAACAGGGCGGCGACCACCAGCCCGACAAGCATGCCAACCGCCCCCCAGAAGATCGCCGCAATGAAAAACCACCGCACCACCTGGTCGTCAAACTCGACCGTCCTTTTCTCTCCCCTCATGGCTTTGCCCTCTCCTTACCGCCTTCGCCTGTGACCCGGCCTTCCTCTGCAAATGGCATCAGGGATTCCCGCTCCAGACAGTTGAAGCGCCGCTGCCGCCGCTGCATCAGGAACAGCAAAGAGAACAAGGTCGCCAGCAGCAGACTGATGAAAATGGTGAGCGAAAGAACTTCCATATCGTGTAATTCAAACATTCAAATCGGGCCGGATCTGGTTCTGTTTCTGTCAGACCGGTAGGTGTCCCCGCTCCCCCACGCAAAGCATTCCCGAAAACACCCCTCACTTATTAAGATAACTTGGTCCTTTTATCGAAGAAGCTTATGGTCAAGCGCTTTCAAACAAGAAGCTCGATCCGGCTCTTCTGCGAAAATGTCCGCTACGAGCTTGCCCTATGAGCTCCTTTCCAACCTGTTGGTGAAGGCTATGACGACGGATGATGCAAACGGGACCCCTCGTTCCGCCCTCAGCGTGATGCCGGGGGTTCACCAGGAGAGCGGAACCCCTCCACCTCCACCAAGGCGCCGGGCCACCCTGCAGGCGGCGGATTACATCGAAGGCATTCGCACGGGCAATCGCGCCCGCCTGGCCCAAGCAATCACGCTTGTTGAATCGAACGTCCCCCATCATCAGACAATGGCCCGGGAAATTATCCGCACCCTTATGCCTGAGACGGGACGCTCCATCCGGCTAGGCATCACAGGGGTTCCGGGAGCGGGAAAGAGCACGCTCATCGAATCCCTTGGGACTTGGCTCTGCGAGCGCGGGAAGAAGGTCGCCGTTCTTGCGGTTGATCCCTCAAGCGCCCGCTCGCGTGGAAGCATCTTGGGCGACAAGACCCGCATGGAATCGCTCTCCCGTCATCCTAACGCCTTCATTCGCCCCTCACCCAGCGGCGGGACGCTCGGCGGCGTCGCTCGAAAGACCAAGGAAACCGTCCTCCTTTGCGAAGCCTTTGGCTTCGACACGCTGATCCTGGAAACCGTTGGCGTTGGCCAGAGCGAGGGTCTCGTCCGATCCATGGTGGACTTCTTTCTCCTCGTCCTCATCGCCGGAGCAGGAGACGAACTTCAGGGAATCAAGAAGGGGGTCATGGAGTTGGCTGATGCCATCGCTGTAAACAAGGCCGATGGCGATAATGTCCGACGCGCCCGCCTGACGAAGGCAGAGCTCAATCGTGTGCTGCCTTTTCTTCAGCCCGCCACTGAGGGCTGGAAGACCCGCGCCCGCATGACCTCCGCACTCACCCGCGCCGGGCTGCCTGAGCTCTGGGAGGTGGTCGAGCAATTCCTTGAAACCACTCGTCTGAACGGGGCCTTTGAACGACGCCGTCAGCATCAGAATGTCCAATGGCTCTATGCTCTCCTCGATGAGGGCATCCGGACTCGC
Organism: uncultured Puniceicoccaceae bacterium; assembly: GCA_964403935.1. GTDB lineage: Bacteria > Verrucomicrobiota > Verrucomicrobiia > Opitutales > Oceanipulchritudinaceae > SLLG01. Next base: position 31,618 of record CAYOIB010000002.1, read on the forward strand.
TTCTATCGTGACCCGGCAGTGGCCGGCCGCCTCCCGGAGATCGAAGAGGCCGTGCGCACGGGCCGAAGCCTCGTCACTGAAGCCGCCGAAGACCTCCTGCAGGCATCGAAGAATCCCCGCCTCACCGGGGATGATTAGCTCGCCCACGCCACCAGAAACGCGAACGCCTACGGTTCCACGGCGCGGCTGCGAGCTTCCGTTTCGATCGCTGCCTTCAAACGATCGAGCGTTGCCCGTGTGGCCGCTTTCACATCTTCGAGGACGGCAGGCTCGGTAACGTCTTCCCGCGCGAACAAGTAAAACTTGATCTTGGGCTCTGTCCCGCTGCCACGCACCGCGAATTGGTAGCCGTTATCCAGCTCAAGGAAATAGAAATCCTGTTTTGGAATCTCCGCCCCATCGGCATCATAAAAGGTTTCAACACCAAAATCCTTGAAAGCCTCCACCCGGCACCCGCCCAACTCCCGGGGTGGATCTGCCCGATAACTCTCAAGGATCCGCCGGATCTTTGCCGCCCCGGCCGCACCTTCATAATACACATTTATCAAATCCTCAAGATAATAGCCATAACGCAAATAAATCTCGTCGAGGTAATCGATGAAGGTCCGGTTCGATTTCTTTAACCAGGCCGCCACTTCCGTGAACATGAGAACAGCGGCATTGGCATCTTTGTCGCGGACAAGATCCGACGCGAGGTACCCATAGCTCTCTTCGCCCCCAAAGACACAATAGGTACTATGCTTGAGAAGAAGCTCCCGGCGCTTCTCCATAGGCGTCGATGTATAGTCAAACGGCTCGTCGGATGCCTCCCGCATCGCCGTCTCAAGCACCTCCTGATAAACCCGGAGCTTCTCTCCGATCCATTTAAAACCGGTCAGTGTATCGACAATCTTGAGACCGTTCGTCTCCGCGATCGCCGCCTGCAGGGGCGTGGTTACAAACGTCTTGATCAAGGCGGCATGACGCGTCCCCGTGCGTGGCAGGACGCCGGCCTCCTTCATACGGCGAATCCGGTATTCCGCCAGAATCGATCCGATCATGTTACCGGTGAGCAAGGTGAACTCACCCTCGCGACCACGCACGGCAACACCCATTCGATCCGCGTCGGGATCCGTTGCCATAACAACGTCAGCCCCGCAGCGCCTCGCGAGCTCCACACCCATGGAAAGCGCCTCCGCATTCTCCGGGTTTGGAGACCTCACCGTCGAGAACTGCGGATCGGCAATCATTTGCTCCTGCACATACTCCACGTCCGCCCCCGACCGCTCCAACAAGCGGGGCACCATTGAGGAACCAGCCCCGTGAATCGGAGTAAAAACGACCTTCGGGCGCGCCTGGGTGATCACCTCCCGGTCGATGTAATTTTCCTCGACCGCCACCGCATACGCATCATCGATCCCGGCACCCAAGGTCTCCACCTTTGTCAGGTCCACCTCAAAATGCTCTGCCACCTCAGCAAGGCGAACCTTGTAGACTTCATTTATAATGCCCTCTGCATGGGGAAAGACGACTTGAGCCCCATCGTCAAAATAGACTTTGTAACCATTGTCATGGGCAGGATTGTGGCTCGCTGTGATCACAATCCCTGTCGTAGCTGATGAATGCCGCACCGTGAAGCTCAGGTGAGGGGTGGATCGGGGCCCGTCAAAAATGAGGGCGCTTCCGCCCAGCCGCCCCCACGTCGAAGCCGTCAGCTCACAGAAGTAGCGGGAAAAATGCCGCACATCGTGGGCAATGACAATCCGGGGAGGCACCGAACTCGATTGAGACTTGAGATAGCGCTCGCAATATCTGTAGAGCCCGACGGTGGCTTGAATGACGCTGAAGTCGTTCAGCACCGCCGTTCCCACAGCCGCATGAAGCGGCGTCTCTCCTTCCGTCCGGCCGCCGCGCTCCGCCGCCGTCACGACACTTCCGATGGTGCGGTTGCGCATCCCGCCTGTCCCGAATTCAAGCATCTTGTAGAAGCGGTCGTTCAATTCCCGCCAGTGCCCGCCGGTGATCAATTCCTCGATGCTCTCCAGAGCCCAATCGGGCACCACCTCGCTCTCCAGCCAAGCGACGACATTGTCCAGGGTCGAGGGGAGGATGTCTTCCGCCTCCATTGCGGCTTTCAGGGTCGTTTTTAGATCCATGGGTTTCAAAAATAGCTCGTTATTGTGCGCCTCGCTACACCCGTTCTTTTGCCCGGGCTATCAGCCAATCTAGCACACGTGGCTCGTCACTCCAAACAGGTTCCCTCAGTCAGTTCCGGCTTCGATGGAAGCGCCCGCCAACGTTCCACGAAGACGTCTTCACTGTCGGCAAAAAGTGGACTCACCTCAAACGCGAAGCTCGGTTTGCCGCTACCGTCCACTGGGAGATCGACCCCGGCCGCACGAGCCCAGCGAGCGAATTGCCGCAGCTGATCATCGCGCGACGTCTCCGGCGAATCGATTCCCTGAGCGTTCTTCACCGGGCTGAAATCGTCCTCGCGCAATGTCTCAATGATAACCGGGCTCTTCGCAAAGGGAACAGCGTCAAAGACAAACATCTCGAACTTGATCCCGTTTGGTTCCTCAGGGCTCTCCATCTGGCCCGCACGATTCAGAAAGGGCACCTTTTTCAGGGCGCGGTGAAAGGGCAACGCTGTCTCCTTGGAGTCTCCACCCATCCGCTCGACAAAGCCCACATCCAGAATATGAATGGCGATGCTGCCGGCAATGTAGCGCAAACGTCCGTCCGCAGCTGTTTCCGCCTGCATCGTTTCGGGCATGTCGCTGTATTCAATCACCACTGTACGGTCACCTTGTCGGCAGAAATGCCCCACCTTTTCGCCGGGGTACGCCTTTGGGATCATCTTGCTCGACATCTCCGACTTCGACTTCAAATGGAAGCCGATAAACGCTGGATCGATCACCTGGATGAGCGGGTTGTCGACCTGGAAATAGCTGAGCGCCTCCACACCGACTTCCCGCATGCGCTTGACTGCTCCACTCCGGACGAGCGCCCGCAAGCTCCCGCCGTGCCCGTCTGGACTCATCGCTATCGAGTCCTTCGCCTCCAAAAGGACTTTCCCTTCAAGGTCCACCGCCGGCATCCGGCCCTGCATGAAAAATGAAACCTGCTCGGGCTTCAACCCATAGAAGCCCGCCTCCTGAAAGGCCTTTTGCGTCGCCTCATGGTTCGCATGGCTCGTCATGATAAACCACGGGATCTCGACGCCATAACGGAGGCTCGCCGCTCGGATCTTCTCCGCGAAAACCTGAAAGAGCGGCTTCTTTTTCACGGGCGTAACCGGGAAGGTTCCCTTCGGCCCATCGTAACCCAAACGCGTGCCCTGGCCCCCCGCCACGGTGAAAGCCCCCACGCGCCCCGCCCGCAGGGCCGCTTCCCCAACCGCCCGTGCCGACGCCCACACCGCGGGATCGCCCCCGCGCCGGGGATGGGCCACATAGGGTGCCGGCTCGAGCCCCTGAAGATCCACCGCTTCCTCACTCGCCCCCCCCAGATGCTGGGCCATCAGGGCCTGAAGTTCCTTCAGGTCAATCTCGCGCGCCTGCACCAGAAGTCGCGCCCGCTCCTCCTCGGACAGCCCATCCCAGTTCGCAAAAACGTGTCCTTGACCCGCCGCCTCAAACGCAGCTTTCACCTCTTCCGCCCTTTTATCAGCCATACCGAAGCGTCTAGGGAACGCTTTCCACGACGTCACGATAAAACCTCAGAAATGCGTTCGCTCAAAGCCCCGCTCATAGACCTGCCTACAGTTTAGGCTCAGCCCGCCCCGCGATAGACGCCCGAGCAGTCGCCCGCAGGAACGCGAACCAATGCGGATCAGCGGGCGTTGCCTGCCGAAACAGGAAACGCCTCCTGCAACACCCAAGGTAGATGTCCCATGGGGGCCGTTTGATGAAGGCCAGCCACGTCGACGTAAGTCTTCAATTTCAGACCTGCGTAGTTCCGCCTTTCCAGAATGTTGGCGAATTGAAAGAAGTCGGCCAGCGTCCGCCGCCTTTCGGCACCGCCCACTGTCATGAAAACGCGAAAAGGCAGCCCCTCATTCTCCTTTGCATAAGCGGCCTCAATTGAAAAAATATCATTGCCGCCATACGTCAGCGCTGGGCTCGAGAGAATAAACGCCCGAAAAGGCTGGCTGGGCTGGAACATGGCCCAACCGCCAAACGTCCCCCCGAGTGATCCCCCGTGAAAGGTCACATTGGCAACATCTACCGGATACCTTTTCGCAACTTCTGGAATAAGCTCTTCACCAACGAACTTCAGATAAGCAGCGGCTCCACCTGTCTCCGGACGGTCCTCGATAGGGACAAAAGTGAAGTCACGGAACCGCATGTTCCCAGGTTGACCCCACCCCGCGCCATACGAGATCCCGACCACAATGAACTCCCCACATAATTCAGAGTCCTGAAGGTTTCGAACCATGTCGGACAGCCCTCCGAACGTGAAGTAGGCATCTGGATGAACAAGAACCGGATACGTCTTTTCACGAGAAAAGCGGGAGGGAAGGAATATGTAGATGTCGTAGTCGCTGCCAGTCGCTTCGGAAGTGATTCCAAAAACTTCAGTGTTGGGAATCGTCGCCATTTGAAGCCCCGAAGGTGAGCTTTGCTCCATCATCGGATCACTCGCCGAAAGCATGGAGACCCACATCGAGACAACACACACCCACCCAACCTGCTGCTTCAATCTCATCCAGCTACGCTATCGGCACGAACAGACGAGGCAATCCCGCCTTTTCCCACGCCAAGGCTCAAAATTCCGCCAGCCCACCCCAAAAACTCAATCTTGAGCGCGACCAGACGATGAGCCAAGGAGGTTTCTCAGTCGGTCGCCGCCCCCACGCCGCCGATGCATAATCTACCAGGTAAGATATTACTTGCCCCCCGAGGACTCCAGAGGCTGGGAGCCGGGGGGAAGCGTAACAGTAACAGTGCCCTCATCGGGAGGTGCCTGCGGGACAAGTGAACGAACGATTTCTCCTCCATAGACTACCAGGTAAGATATTACTTGCCCCCCGAGCATCAGCTCGCTTCCGCCGGTCGACGCCATACGCATCCACTGAAGCACATAGACTACCAGGTAAGATATCACTTGCCCCCACAGGACGGTAGAGGCTGGTGAGGGGGTAGAGGGGGGGGGGATTTCGGGGGCAGAGTGTGCTGGAACGGCGTGGGAAGCTTTTCTGTGGGCGGTCACGTGGTGGGCGGTGGGTTGGTCTTGTCAGCGCATTGGGATGAAACAGTGTTGGGTGGAGGGCAGGAAGAAGAACGCCTATGAAGCAATCGGGACGAACGCATAGAGAACAGGGGCCATGGTGGAACAGCACCCCGAGTATTTTCGGGCTGTTACTGGGCAGCTTTATTGTGGTGGGGCTCCTGTATGCGTTCTGGATCCGGCCATCCGCTGAGGCGACGGAGCTTCGGAACCGAATTGAGGCGGGAGCGCAAATGGATACCGCCTTCATTCCCGAACGCACTGCTGCGACCATTCTCAAGGACTATGAGCAACAAGTCTGCATCAGCCTCTTTCTCTGGTCTGTCCTGTTGATGGGCGGAAAATTTATGGATCTTCGAAGGGAGCGCGTTGGGTTCGGGTGGCCTTTCGAAAAGATGGAACCGGGGGAGCGGATCTTGCCTTCCACAGCCTTGGATTTGGCAAAGAAAACACTACAGGTGGCAGAGCAATCGGGTCCCGATGCGGACAAGTCCTTGACGACACGAGCAGTGCTCCGCGCCCTCCGCCGTTTTCACGCCACGGGATCAGTTCAGGAGACGAGCCAAGCGGTGCAGGAGCTGGCCGAGGCTGAAGCCAACCGGCTGGATTCAGAAATGGCCATTCTTCGCTACACCGCATGGGCGATTCCCTCGATCGGGTTCGTTGGCACAGTCCGGGGAATTGGCGAGGCCCTGATGCGGGCAGACCAAGCGATTCAAGGTGATGTTTCCGGGGTCACAAATGCTCTTGGACTGGCCTTCAACTCCACTTTTATCGCGCTCCTGTTGAGTCTGTTCCTTATGCTCGGGATCTACGCCCTCCAGCGTCAACAGGAGGCGCACGTTCTCTCTGCGGAAAGCTTCTGCCGGGATCGGCTGATTGAAAACATGAAAGTCCCGGCGCTGTGAAGGCCGATCTACAACCCGTTCTCGGATTGGCCATCGCCTCAACCGACCTTGAGGCAGCGATGGGCGCGGCACTCCCGATCGCGGCAGAGCCGGCCGTAGCCGTGGTGGTCGAGGGAGCGATCGTCACCGGCTGGAAGGCCTGTGATATCGACGTCCCCACCCCTGTTTCCTTCGACTTTTGGAGCCACCTCTCCCGCACCCCCATCCTGAACAATCCTGCCGGCAGCCCAATCGCGCGCTCGGTGCTTGCCTACCACCACGTCCAGCAGGCCGTGAACGAAGCAGAACGCAGATTGGGTCAATCTCCCACATCCGCTGTTCTCGCCGTGCCACCCTCGATTCTGGATGATCCTGAGCGACTCGGCCTGCTCCTAAGCATGTGCGCCAGCCTGGGACTCACTTTGCGGGGGATTCTGCCGCTTCCCTTGGCTCTGGCGGCCGCCTGCCCGGCCCCTATTGAAGAAGGCCAATGGCGGGTGCTCGATCTGGACGCCGACCAATGGACGCTGAACTCAGTCGATGTCAGCGGTGGAACGCTTCGGCTGCTCGACGGCGCACGCAGCACCCGCGAAGCAGCCTTTGCTCAGGTACTCGATCGTTCCGTGGATTCACTCGCCGCACGATTTCTCGCTGAGACGGCGTTCGACGTGCGTCACAGTGCCGAGGCCGAGCAACTGTTCCGCCTCAAGGTTCGACGATTTCTGGCAGAAGGGGACGCCAGGGGAGAACGTGAGCTTTCGATGGGAGCACAGCGGGCACGCTCTATCAGTGTTTCTCGATCCGCCGCGCGGCAGACCTCGGGGGACCTGCCTGCCCGGCTCATCGCTGCCCTCGGGCTGGACCTGAGAACGGACCACCGCCCGCTCTTGCTCAGCCCACGGGCGCAGTTCCTCCCCGGCTTAACCCAAGCGATCGAAGAGTTGGAGCACCTCTCTGTATGGCACCTCCCGATCGGGGCGGCCGCGCTTGGTGCCACGCAAGCTGGTGCCGCCTGGCCGGAATCCCCATCCATCGAAGCCACTCCCGTCTTTCGCACCCTGAGTGGCCATGGCCGATCCACGACCGGACTTTTCGGCTTTGATGCGACCTCCCCCGAAGGTTCCGCTCCTGAAGAGCCCTCGCCGACCCATGTTGTCTGGAAGGGATGCGTCTATCCATTGGGACACGGCGCGCTGCCCATCCACCTCCCTGTCGCAATGGGACAACTCACCCCGGCTGACCGCGTTCACCTCAACGGCAAGCCGACCACGGGACCTTGCCGCCTGCTCCCCGGCGATCGGGTGCAGCTAGGCGGGCATGATTTTCTGCTGGTCCAAATGGTTCAGGAAGAATGACCCATGGCCCGCCGTCGTCGCTCCGCGCTTCAAACCTTCAGCCTGTCGTTTCTCGATGTCGTTTGCTGCGGTTTTGGAGCTGTCATTCTCCTCTTCGTCCTCACTCTGGGACATCGTGCAGCCGACCAGGCAGCCGCCGCCTCCGAGTATGAAGCGGGTGTCCAAGCCCTCGGTGAAGCCGTCGAAGAAGCCACCGCGCGCGGCAGTGTCTTGGCAGCGAACCGGGATCAACTCGCCGCCGAGCACGAGACCGTGACAGCGCACCTCGGCGAGCGCCATCAGACCCTGAGCGAGCGCAAAAGCCAGCTCGAACAGATGGAAACCCAAGCCCTTGCCAAGGCTGCGGCCGTCGAGGACCTTCAAGCTCAGGTCGATGCCCTCCCTGAGCCGATGCCTGAGGTTGAGGTTCCCGTGGCCATTCCAGGAACGACGAACCGCCAGTATTTCACTGACTTCCGCCTCGACGGGCAGAGGACCGTAATCCTGCTCGAAGGATCAGGCGGGATGATTGCCGAAACACTGGCTGAAAGCATCCGCCTGGCATCGAGGCCGGAAGCCGAACGCCGGGCCAGCCCGAAATGGACGCGGGCCATGGCAGCAACACGCTGGATCCTCGCAAACCTTCGTCTGCCTGAGTATTTTCAGTTGATGGTCTTCAGCGAGGATGTTCAACCGCTCGCTCCCGCCGGGCCTGATGGGTGGGCCCGGGTCAGGGATGCCACTGCATCGAGAAAGGCCGCCGAGGCCTTGGGCGAGTGGACACCCCGCGGAGGGGCTCACTTCGAGCGGGCATTCGCCGCCCTGCGTGCACTGGATCCACCTCCAGACAACATTATCCTGCTCATCGACGGCTTGCCGACCCAAGGATCGCTCGCCCCGCCAGGTTCGGAAGTGGATGAGCCCACCCGGCGGCACCTCTTGAACGCAGCGGTTCGCCACCTCCCACCAAACGTTCCGATCAATATCATTCTCTTCCCCAACGACGGGGATCCCAATGCCGCCCTCGAATGGTGGCGTGTTGCTCTCAACACAGGGGGCTCGTTCATCGCTCCCTCACCTGATTGGCCTGGAATCGAATGAGACGCCAACGCCGCGACAACGACATTTTCAGCCTGTCTTTCCTCGACTGCATTTGCTGCGGCTTTGGAGCGATTATCCTATTGTTTGTCATTTCCATAGGCTCCGACAGCCGGATCCTCGAAGGTGTCCTTCAATCCATCGAAGCACGGTATCGAGCACTCAATCTCGAATTTTCGACCACGATCGATGCCAACCGTGCGACAGAAGACGAGCTCGCCACCCTCAGCCAACAGGTAGCGGGCCTCAAGAAGGAGCTGGCCGAACTCGAGCGAACAGTTTCGACAATCGATGCCTCACTCGCGACACAGGCCGAAGCGCTCGCCGATCTGGAAACAGCAGAAGCGGGATTGCTCGCCGCCCTTTCCCCCGAGCCCAAAGAGACCCTGCCCGAGGCTGCCGAGGACCTGGAGCACGTCCCAATCGGGATACCGATGGACCGGCATTATCTGGTCTTTATCATCGACACCTCGGGAAGCATGCGGGAACTGAGCAGCGGCATCTTTGATATCCTGGGTCAACGCGGACGCCCCGGCCTATGGCAGGAGGCGATGCGAAAGATCGACGCCGCTTTGAAAACATACCCCGAAGTGCGCGGGTTACAGTTCCTCGATGCGGACGGCCGCTACATTATTGAAGGTTCAAGACGGCAATGGCTCGAGGATTCCCCCATGAACCGAAGCCGCTACTTTCAAGCGGTTCGCAGCTATCCGATCTTCAGCCAGAGCAATCCCGTCCCCGGGATCGAAGAGGCCATTCGGCGTCTCAGTGACCCTGAAAAACGGATCGCCCTCTTTGTCGTGGGCGATGAGTTTACCGGGAATGAAGATGCGGTGCTCCGGCGACTGGAAAACATCAACCCGCGCGATGCCACCGGCACCCGCCCCGTATCAATCAATGCCCTCGGATTCCCGACGCCTGCCTTTCCCCATGACACCGCCCGAAAGTATGCCAACCTCATGCGCGAGGTGACGCATGCCCATGATGGTGCCTTCATCGGTGCCCAACGTTGATTGATACGCCACGATTCGATGAGGCCGCCTCCGAAAGACAGGTTACAAGCTGCGCGGCTCGATGCCTGGCCGTGTGTTCCCGTAAAACACGCTCGCGCGCACGGCCACCAATGGCCCGCGCATCACCCGCCGTCAGGTTCCTGATGAAGCTCAAAGTGTCTTCCGGCGACCGACTGATCAGAATCTCGGAGTCGACCTCAAAAAACTCGTCCAGCCCCTCCCACCAGTCGCTAATGACCGGAACGCCACAGGCCGCGGCCTCAAAAAGACGCACACTCGGAGAGTGGCCCATAGCAACCATGTCTGCGCGGGTGATATTCAAAGTAAAGCGCTGGCGATTGTAGAATGTGCAGTGCTCTGCTGGGGGCAGGTGGTCAATCCGGGCAACATTGTCCGGCCAAACGATCCCATCGGGGTATTGGGGCCCGGCGACAACAAATTGGCCTCCGGGCCACCTTCGTGCCGGCTCAACCAGCAATTTCTCAACGGGCGGTTGGCGATCGGCAGAATAGGTGCCCATATACCCCAGGTGCCACAACTCGGATACGTCCGCTTCAGGGCGATAGAGCTTTGTATCCACGGAACAATACAAAGGGCGAACCAGCGAAACGCCGAACCTCTCCTCAAGAACTCGGAGCGCCTTTCCGCCGGCAAAGGAGAGATAAAGGTCATAGGCCTGCACAAGCTCCCGGTCGATGTATTCAAAATCCGCACGCTCCAGCTTTGCGAGCGTGACGGGCGTATCGATGTCATAGAACGCCACCACCCCCCGCGCCGTCTTCCTGGCCCACCATCCGACCGAAACCCCCTCCGGCACATAAGAACCAATAACAACCGCATCCGCCGCCCGAACCTCGCCCGTAAACCGTTCCTTCAGGTCCTCAAGGCTTTCGTACAAGCAGGTGCGCCCATAGGGAGGATTCGGCAGATCTCGATTCCCCGCATACCAAGGAACGTCCCGCTCCAGAAAAAGGATACGGTGGCCCAGAGACTCCAGCTCACGCACCAGCCCCCGATAGGTCGTGGCATGGCCGTTACCCCAAGACGAAGTCATCGAAAGTCCGAGAATAACGATCTTCATGATGCGGACGAAATACGAAGAACGCCGGAATGCATCTCGGACTGAGGGGACGGTTTATCCTTCGCCTGTGAGAGCAGACGCTCCACCTGATCACCTCGATGAGCATAGGTATGCTCTTCCAGAACACGTTCGAGCGCAGCCTTTCCAATTTCCCGGGCGCGATCCGAATCCAGCTCGGATAGATGCCGGGCGACCTCCGCTCCGCCGGAGGCAACAAGGCATTCGGTGCCGGGCTCCAAAAAGAGTTCGATGCCTTCCCAGGCATCGGTAATCAAACAGGCACCGGCACCGGCCGCTTCAAAAACGCGGGTCGCCGGCGAGAATCCAAACCGCGCCATCCCTTCACGCAATACGTTCAAAACCGCCCGAGGCGTTACGTTGAAAGCGTTGTGGTCGCGGGTGTAGAGATGACCACAATAATGAACGTTCGAAAGATAAGGCAAATCGTGGTCCCAGCCATTTCCCGCCAAAAGAAAGGAAGCTTCAGGCAGGTGCTCCGCCGCACCATGAAAGAAATCCCGAATCCGTCCTTCCCGGTCCGGCAGCCGATTTGCCACCAATCCAAGAGTGGCATTGAAACGGGAATCCGGTTTCACCGGATGATGGGTTGCCGGATCAAAAGCATTATAGACCGGAACGCATTTTCGGGCTCCCAGCTTCCCGTAGCTTCGGACCACGGGATCTCCACCACCGTATGTCAGGATCAAATCAAATTCAGGAACAAGCTTTCTGAACCGCCTTAGCTCCCCTCGCTCAATCGCCTCCAGCGTCGCCGGTGCATCGACATCCCAAAACACCACGGCACAATCAGCGGATTGGAGTTCGAGCATCGCTTCCTCAAGGAGTTCGTCGAATCGCCCCACACCACTTCCCTTGATGACGATATCGGACCCGTGAGCCCGACGCACAACGGCCCGCACTTCATCTGGATTCTCCGCTGAATAGACCACGCTCGTTGCATAAGGCACCTCGTCGAGATCCCGATGCTGCTGTCGATCATAGATGTCGGGTTCGTAGAAAGTGACCTCATGCCCCCGCTCGTGCAAAACGCTGATGATCCCGCGGTAGTAAGTTGCGGCACCGTTCCAATAGGCGGAGACAAGACTGGATCCAAAAAAAGCAATCTTCATTGTATTTGGGGATTGGCTATCAACAGGCACATCGAGCTGGAGCCTTCACGCATTCCTCTTCCAATTCATGGTATATGTTCAGGAGCTCATCCACTCTGTGCGCGCAGGTATGGCGTTCTTCGATCGTCTTTCGGCCCGCAATCGAGAGCGACTGGGCAAGCCCCTCGTCCTCCAGGACCGCCCGCAAATGCTTCAACATTTCTCTCCCGTCACGCGCAACGAGGTAGCTGCCTTCGCCAAAGAGCCCTTCTGAATCCTCCCACGGAGAGCAGATCAGGGGAATGCCGCAGGCGAGGACCTCAAAAGGACGGATTGTCGGGATGCCGGGAAGCGCCTCAACGTATGGCCGCCGCGGGACGTGCACCGTCACCCGATAGCGATTAAAAACCGAAGGCACCTGAAAGTTCGGCAGCCAGCCTCCGTATGCCATTCCCGCATCCCTCAGAGCGACCCGTCCTTCCTTCGGGTACCGCACACCATGAGCCTTTGCCTTCAAGCGCAACTGCTTCACCGGCTGCAGCAGAAACTCCTTCAACTCATAGGTGCGCTCGCCGTCTCCCCAGTTGCCGATCCAAATCAAGTCCCCGTCCTTGGAACCGGATGGGCCGCGACGAAAGACGCGCGTGTCGGCCGCTTCGTGCCAGGTCCACACCCGGCGCGCCCAACGACGCCTCCGGTAAACTTCCCGAACCGTCTCTCCAAAAGCCAAAACGCCGTCGTAGTGGGACAGGTCATACATCGCCATGCTCTCGGGTTCGGTCACCGACCGATGATGGGTGTCGTGGAAAAGCAGTTTGAAGTGCCCCGCTGCCCGGCGATGTCGGCCAATCCGGAAGACCAGCTGCGGGTCATTCCATTCATGGACAATCGCCAGATCGACGCCCTCAAGTGCCTTGGCCACGTCAAACTCTCCGGGATCGTAAGGGAAGCTTCGAAGCGTTGGATAGGTTTCCTGAAACGCCTCTATCGGCTCTTCTCCATGGTACTTCACCAGATGAGAAAGACTCCAGTTATTCTTCGGCTCGTAGACGACGACGTCATGGCCGCGGGCGCTGAGCTCGCTGGTGTAGCCGCGAAGAAAGTGCGCGTTTCCATGATTCCAATCCGAAAGAAGCGAGTGGTAGAAGAGGGCTATTTTCATTAGAAGTTACGTTAGGCTCAACAATAGCATGGTAGGCGCTCAGGTAGTTTCGCCCCATTCGCCGGGGCGCATACTTCCGGCTGTGGGCGAAGGCACGATCAGCCAGCACCTGGCGCCAAACGGGATCACCGGCGAGGCGGTTCAAAGTATTGGCCCAGCATGCGGGATCCTCCGGCGGAAGAAACAGGGCGTTGTCTCCCCAGACTTCGCGTAAGCTCGGAATGTCGCTCAGAACAAGCGCACAACCTGAAAGCCCCGCTTCGAGGGCTGACAAACCGAAGGGTTCATACTTGGCCGGAAGTGCATAAATCGCAGCTGCTGAGAGCTGGCCCGCAAACTGATCCGGAGTGAGCTGCCCAAGAGCCCTCAAGTTTGAGAACCTCGTTTCTCCACCATCCGGATGGCGGCATTCACCCGCTACATGAATGGGCCAAGCGACCTCTGGAGCGGCCTTCTCGAGGACGTCGATATTCTTGGCTTTGTCCCAGAGCCGTCCGGCAGTCAGAACGATAGGCTTCTTTGATCCACTCCGGAACAAATCGAAGGATCGACCATTATAAATAGCCCGCGCTTTGTATCGAACATCGACATAGTGATGCGCGAGATCGGCTAGCATCGCCGCACTGGGTGCGGTGACAAAGGATGCCGCCGCAAGCCCTTCCGAAACCCGGCGATGGTATACATCCCACTCTGCGGGAGGGGGAGAGCATCCCAGAACACGGTCAAACCACGAGAAGACACAGGAATGTGCTGTTATCAGAACGGGAACATCCCACCCCAGAGCAGCGTGAACGTAACCATTCAAATGAATAAGGTGGGGCTTGAAATCCGCCGCGAGCTCAAGCAGCCATTCCCCCGCCTGATCGACCTCCTCCCACGGATTGTTCATCCACTCCAGGCGGTAGTTGCTTTCAAACAACTCGACGTTCTTCAGGGCTTGGATGGAGCGGCGCTGAGGCGGTGTGAGGCGTTCACCCATCGTCGCCAGCCCGAAAGAAACGCCCGCGGGACGAAGCGCCTCGATCAAATCGAGGGCAAACGTCCAAACGCCGCCAATCGTATCAGCCGTCATGAGAACACGAAGTTGATTTTTCTCTCCGGGCATCGGCGTTAGAAAGTCAGGTATGCCTTCATGAAGGTCTCCGGTCGTGATTGCATGGCAGCGAACGCACCGGACAGTTCGTTTAGGTGAAAGCAATGCGTAAAGAGCGACTGCGGCCGCAGCCGGCCTTCATGTATTGCGGAAATAGCCTCCCGCGTCCCTTGAGTATAGACAGCTGGATCCCGTTCATGAGCGTTGATGACATCAAGCCCACGCCAGTTCCAGAGCTGCATATTGACTTGGCGGGGTCCGTCCTGATGGTAGCCAGCCACCACCAGTCGCCCCCGCTCACACGTGATCTCAGCCGCAAGATCCAAGGGCCACTGCAATCCAACCGATTCGATAACAGTGTCGCATAACTGATTATCCGTAATCTCCCTGACCTCTTCAATAATCCTCCAATGGTCATCCATCCGTATTGTTTCCCAGGCCCCCAAGGCAGCTGCCACCTGAAGAGCGAAGGGCCTCCGTGAGATCGCGATGACCTTCGCGCCCGCCTGTGCAGCCATGCTTGTGACCAAGGCACCCAGAAACCCAATACCGATGACCGCAATCGTCTGGCCGGGCAGAATCTCGCTGCGCTTGAAGACATTCATCGCACAGCCCAGCGGCTCGCCCGGGCACGGCATCGCCTTCATCTCTTCAGGTATAGGAACAACCGCGGCAGCCTCGGCCAGATCGTATTCCGCAAAGGCATGAAAGGATAGCACGGAGACGCGCTCACCTTCCCGGAGGCCAACCACATCATCGCCCACCGTGTCGATGATGCCCCAACCTTCATGACCTGGCGATCCCGACTCCAACGGATAAGTGAACCAGGGTCTTCCTTCCCAAACAGGAATGTTTGAACCACAGACTCCACATCCTTCCATTCGAACCCGGACTTGGGTGGGTCCCGGCTCCGGGATTCGCACGGATCGAAGCTCGACCCGACCAGGGGCCGTGATCACAGCTGATTGCATCCGGCTCATCGGGAAATGGATTGAAGGTGTGCCGCTGATTTGAGAACCGCCTCCCGAACAGAAGGGATCTCCTTTGGACGACGTGAGGCCTTAGCGATCGACCGAGCGTTCTCCGGCCCCTGGGTCAACCATTCGTATAGACGCCGAACACCCGCTTCGATACCCGTTCCTGGCCGCCAGCCCGTGTTTTGCCTGAAGCGAGTGGTATTGGATACATAGTAGCGTTGATCTGCCGGCCTCCAGTCATCAAAGACAAGGTCCACCTTGTGGTTCTGAAGGTGTTCAATCACGCGAACAACTTCCAGGAGGCTCATGGCATTATCCGGGCCGCCACCCATATTGAAAGCCCTGCCGGAAATACGGTCGATCTGTTCCCGGGCAACACACATCGCCTCCACAAGGTCCTCCACAAACAACAGGTCACGCACCTGAAGACCATCTCCATAAATTGTAATCGGCTCTCCCTGAAGCGCCCGAATGAGGAAATGAGCCAACCAACCTTGGTCTTCCGTCCCAAACTGATGCGGCCCATAGATGCAGCTCATGCGGAACACAGCCGAGGAAATCCCAAAGGACGCAGCATAATCCAGAACATACTGGTCGGCCACACCTTTGGAACAACCATAGGGGCTGAGGAAGTTCAACCCCACACCCTCATCAATGCCCTTCTGCTTTAGATTGGCATCTGCCGGCTCCCACCTTGAGGGGCACCGCACGAGATCGATCTGATCCAGTGCCCCGTAAACCTTATTGGTCGACGTGAAAACCAGGGGCGGTGGGCAAACGTGTTGTCGCAGGGCCTCAAGAAGATTCAGCGTCCCCTGGGCGTTAACCTCAAAATCATACCTTGGGCAATCGAGGCTTGAAGTCACCGCGACCTGAGCGGCGAAGTGAAAAACCGCCTGCGCCCCGCTCACAGCTTGCTGAAGCAGAAAAGGGTCCCGGACATCTGCCACCTCAACATGGAGCCGCTCCGGGTGGCGCCGTGCCAGCCAACGAAGATTTGCCTCCACCCCGGGCCGGGAGAGATTGTCATAAACGACCACCCGCTCTCCTTCGGATAGAAGCTTATCCGCCAGATTCGTGCCAATGAAGCCGGCTCCTCCGGTAATGAGCGTGTAGCCCGATGGCGGGAACTCGCCTTGGTCTATCTGAAAGTCTGCTTCCGACCGTCCACGCCGTGTGGCCATTGGCGTGGTGTAAATCTTCTGGAGATTCTGGTGGGCAGCGGCCGCAAGCCGGGCAACGCCTTCGACCCCGTCTTTTTCAAGTATCCGGTACAGGAGCTTTGGCCTGCCCGCCTCGTCCTTAAGCCCGAAATGGTAGTGCCGCTCATCCTGCCGAAAACCCTCCTGGTGAGCCTGTTCTTTTCTAAGATCGCGCATTGAATACCAATACGCGCATTCCACATCGGCCTCCATCACCTTCTTGAATTGAAGGAGCTGAGTAAATTCATCGTGCCGCCAGGTTGAATACCCAACCTCCGAAATCCAGACGCCCACAGAGACACAGTTTCGATCGAGCACTTCACGCACTCGGCGAAGGTTTTCGTTCCAGTCTGTCCAATCGAACTCCCATGTATTGGGAAAACCATGCACACCGACGGCATCGATGTGCTCAAGAACACCCCGGCGACACATCAGATCGAGCCAGTTCTGGTCGACCGGGGCCATGCCCCCGAGAAGCGTCTTCTTGCCACGCTGCTTCGCCCAGTAAGCGGCTTTCCCGATCATATCCGAGAACAGGCGCCACTCTGGATCGAGCCGCCAATCCCAATCAATCAGGCTGTTTGGCTCATTCCAGAGTTCGACCCACTCAAAGTGTTCCCCATAACGTGTAATCGCGACGTCGATGAAATCGGCATAGGCTTTGGGATTGCGCGGGGGTGAGGAAACCTTGGGGACAATGCCTTCCGAGGGCGGCGTGTACGAAAAGCACGGAAGGACATCCACCTGCTCCCGCAGCCTCGGGATCAGCCAATCATACCACTGTGGACCCTCCGGTGTGTGGTAGTCGGCCCACGAGATCGCCGTGCGAATGTGTGTGATGCCCAAGGCATCCGCATCCTTCAAGACCTCTTCGACGCGATCCCGATCATTGACGACAAACCATTCCACCAATCCCAGGCACCGACGTTTCCGCGACGCGCCGGTATTTCCATTGATTCGAGTTATCATAATGTAAGCCCCCGGCTGGCTAATTCTTCACTGGCGGCATTCACCTGATCCACCGCGACCTGCCCTTCCAGCCACTCGGCGAGCTCCACGATACCCTCTTCCAGCGAGACCCGGGGTTGATAGCCAAAAGCATCCCGTGCTTTTGAAATATCGGCGTAACAGTGGCGAATATCCCCCTGGCGGAACTTTCCGGAAATGATCGGCTCCAGCCCGGTTTGATTCAGCGCACTCCGGATGCGATCGGCTACGTCCCGAACCGTATGAGCGCGCCCGCTGCCAATGTTGAAAACCTCCCCACTGGAACCGACCGATTCATACGCCAGGCGACACCCGTGGGCGATATCGCGCACGCTGACAAAGTCTCTCCGCTGAAGGCCATCTTCGAAGATGATCGGGCGGTTACCGTTCAAGAGACGTGAGGCAAAAATGGCCAGAACCCCCGTGTATGGATTTGATAATGCTTGATTAGGACCATAGGCGTTAAAGAAGCGCAATGCAACCGCGGGCATATTGTAAGCTCGTCCCGTGATCAGGCAGAGGCGCTCCTGATCATATTTGGAAAGTGCGTAAACGGATGCCGGGCAAGGAACCTTCGTTTCGGGTGTTGGGACTGGCTTCAAGGGCTGCCCACCCTCATCGCTTAACTCCCAATCATTCGCCCGCAATTGAGCGAGGTTCCGCTCCGACGGCGCATAAGCATCCCCGGAAACATCCCGATAAAGCCCTTCTCCATAGATGCTCATACTCGACGCCACGACTAGCTTGCACACAGGGCGCTTGATCAAAGCCTCCAGAAGGACGGCAGTTCCGATATTGTTGATCGAGGTGTAGTGCTCGATCTCATACATGCTCTGCCCCACCCCTACGGCTGCCGCCAGGTGGAAAACGCCGGAGACACCGCGCAACGCACGACCCACCGCTTCCGGGTCCCGCACATCGCCCTCAACCCACTCCACCCATTCATTCAAGTAGGATGGACGTAGCCTGCCCGCTCCATGGACCTGAGGGAGAACAGCATCGAGCGCCCGCACCTGATAACCCGCAGATAGCAACGCCTCGGCAAGGTGCGATCCAATGAACCCGCCACCGCCGGTAATTAGAACTCTTTCCGGTGTCACCATGATATCCGTTTCTTTGAAGGCCAACCGGGCATCTACCCGGCCGCTGAAGTAGCGGAATCAATGCCACACTTGAAGATGCAACCCTAACCCTATGATCAACAGGCGCGAAGAGACGATTATTCCCCGCAGGCGTGAGACCCCGCATAGGCATTGTGCAAGGAGGTTGTTCATCCACAGATGCATTTTGCGCGAGACCTCCCGAAGATACTTAAAAGAAAATCCTCCAGGGCCGGAGACCCTGGAGGACGATAAATGATGATGACGTGCGGAAAGGCCGCCGACCGGCGCACTTCGGGTTTACGGGT
Organism: uncultured Puniceicoccaceae bacterium; assembly: GCA_964403935.1. Lineage (GTDB taxonomy): Bacteria > Verrucomicrobiota > Verrucomicrobiia > Opitutales > Oceanipulchritudinaceae > SLLG01. Next base: position 50,180 of record CAYOIB010000002.1, read on the forward strand.
CGAGCTCGATCACCGCTTGACCCAGATCACTCCAGAACGCACGCGGTAATTCCGTCTCAACATGGTAGTATATCCAGCTCGGGATCGCGGTGGCATACATCCATGGATACACAGACGCCTCCATGAAGAGCCAGCCGAGCTCATCATAGGAAGTCTCGCCAAAGACCCATACCGGACTGCTCGTGCCTTCCTCCACAAACTCAGGCCAGATCCACTGATGTTGCGCATGGTAGGTCCAGGGATACGTTGCTTCACTGTAGTAGAGCCAGCCCATCCATTCATCAATCCAACCTTCGGTCTCACCTTCCGGCAGTTGGCTGATGTCCCAACCCGGGGTCGGCACTTCCCCTGAAGTTTGGACGGTCAGACTGAGCGCCTGCACCCCGATCGCCCCACGTGCATCAGTCACAGCCAGCGTGAAGGCAGAGGTGCCTGCGGCTGCGGGCGTTCCACTGAGGACGCCGCCTTCACTGAGGCTGAGTCCCTCTGGAAGCGATCCTTCATAGACACTCCAAGCGAAAGGCGTCACACCTCCGGTCCGGATGAGGTTCTGCATGTAGGCTTCCCCGACCACAGCGCCTGGAAGGGTTGAGGTAAAGATCACCGGAGCCGCCGGATCCGTCGCCGCCTCAACGGTTATGGCGGAAGCAGCTTCAAACTCACCAACTGAGGCCGTGACAGTGGCTGAGCCTTCGACCGCACCTGCCCGGAAGACAGCGCGGGTCTCCGATTCCTCTTCGAGGCCCCCACCACCTGCCACTTCCCAGGCAACGGAACCGTCGATCGCCGTGCCAAACTGGTCCGACAGCGTGGCTGTCAGGTCGACCGTGGCGTGCGGATAAACCGTGACTATGGACGGGTTCAATGCAAGGTGGGTCGGCGTCGCCTCAACGGTGACATCCACCTGCGTTGAGTTCACGCTCGCGATGCCATCAGAAATCAAGGCACGGAAGCGGTACTCTCCCGGTGCGTTGAAGGTCACAAGGGTCGATGCCTGCTCCCCGGATGCGACCGTCGTCTGCGTGCCTCCACTGAAGCCGGGAGTGGCACCGGCCGGGGCGAGGGTCGTGATCCAGTTGACCGTGAGATGCGTGCTTTCAAGATCCGTTGCGGTAATCGACAGTGTGGTGGTTGTTCCGGCGACAGAAGTCTCGCTCGCTGCCAGGGATTCGGTAATGACAGGGACTTCATTCTCGCCGCTCCCATCACCGCTGACCAGGGAGGTCACACTCTGCGGCGGGAGAATCAGCAAATCCCCTGAAGGGACTGTGCCCACCGATCCGTGCTTCGTCTTCTCATCCGTCCGGGTCACTATGAAAGACTGAGGCAATTCTCCGTCTGAGGCCGAAAGCCAAACGAGGCGCGGCTGGTTCCCGTTGTTCACCAGAACAGAGACAAGGCTTCCGCCGTTATTCTCATCATTGATGAATGACGTGGCGAAAACGTTGCTGTTGGCGGGCGATACCGTCCGAATCCGTACCGCTCCAGGACGAATGTAACGGTAGTACTGGCTGGTGGTAAAGAGGGACATGTTGGGCTCCCCACCTGTTCGCATCTGGCCATCATAGCTCCAACCCGTCCACAGGTTGATGTGACCAAACTCAAGCGCACCGTAGAGATACATCGCGTAGTTCAATGCGGTCTGCCAACCCTGATATTCCGGATAGGTCTCCGTCATCCACAACTCTTTGGGTACAGAACCCTGCTGGGCACGGTTGTACATGGCCGTCCAGGCAGCAAAGGTCGGAGTCCCACCACCGACGCCATCCGAGGCATAGCCGTGCGTCGCAATAATATCAGAGTATTTTTCTGCCTCAGGGTCGCTATTGATGGCGTCGATGTAAGCATTCATCGAATTCGTCTGCTGGAAGACCTGCTCCGGCATGTAAAGACGGGTCTCGATGCCCTCTTCCTCGAAGCGGGCACCGACAACTTTGATCAACTCGCGGAAGCGAGCCGTATCGAGAATCGCGGATGGGTAGGGCTCATGAAAGGTGGGTTCATTCTGCAAGCCAATGGCATAGAGATCGACGCCCGCCTCCTCCCGGAAGAGGCGCACCACCGCAACCATCGACTCCGCAAACTCCTCATAGAGGTGATAAGACAAGCGGTTATCAGTGTTTGCTGAGGAAGTAACATGAGACGCGAACCCATACCCTTCCGAAAGGTTGTCCTTCATCCAACCTGGCGGAGACCAAGAAGACAGGATAAATGTCTCAACCCCGGCTGCTTTCAACCGTCGAACCCGATCCCAATCGACCGCACTGTAATCCAAGGCTCCACGGTTGAGCACCTTCGGATCGCTGTTATCGCGCTGTGGCATGAGCTGATTGCCGATGAGCCCGAAGCGCACCGCGCTGCCACCCATGAGCTGGCCATATTCCTCGACAAAAGCCGCTACCGGCTCATGAGTCCCAAAACCATAAATCGTCTGGTAAGTGGTCCCCTGATCCAGCTGCACTTCGAAGGCCGCACCGACATCCGCCTCCACCGCACCCACAACCAAAGTCCGGGTGCGCGTCGTGGAGCCGCTAGCCGACACACTCACGGTCACCGTGGCTTCGCCAACGACGTCATTAAGCGTGTAAGAGAGGACTGCCGTGCCGGCGGTCGCCGCCGAAACACTCAGATCATTGAAGAGCGACGCATTGTCCGTCGATACCTCGAGCACCGGATTTGCCTGCGATCCGCTACTAATACCTGTGAGTTGGACGTTTTGTTCGCCCGGGTTGCGAAAGTGCCAACGATCCGAAATGGGATCGAGCGCAGCCTCCGGTGCCAGATCCGGCTGTGCCGCCTCACCGATACGGAAATTTCTGATCGAATAGGAGCCTGTGATGTCGCTGAAGGGCCAGGCAAGCGTCGGGGAGTGAAAATTGATCAGACTGGCGACAATCCAGCTCGAGTTCACATCCACCCCGTCGCTGCTTATCATGTCTTCAGGACCTGTGAAAGCGAAGTTGACCGTCGTCCACTGATTCGCTGGAATCGTCTTAACTTGCGAGTGCGCGTTGTTGTAGGTAAACGGCTCTCCATCCGGGCCTGCATCCCATACAAAAACATTTACCTGCCCGGCAACGCTCGGGCGGATGTCAAAGCTGACGTATGGGTGCTCGCTCAGATCGATATCCGGGTGGTTGAACCACAGTCCGGCAAACGTCCATTTATCCACGTAACTATTGGTCAAAATGGTCGTGCCGCCTTCCTGGGGGAAGGTAACCGTCATTGTTTCTTCAGGCTCCCAACGGTCCTGATCATCGGCCATATCCCAGGTGAGCGTCGTCGGGAGCACCTGTCGGGTGGTCACATTCACCACCCGAACAACCGACTGGTTTCCGTTGTTGCCTTCGCCCGCACCGTCATCCGTCAGCGTCACCGTAACCGTGGTACTCCCTTCACCCTCGGGATTTGGCGTGATGAACAGGGTGGCGGTGGTGCCACCATCATATTCAACCCGCGCTTCCGAAACGATCTCTGTATCCGCCGGGACAGCTGTCATGGAAAGGGCCTGCGAGCCGTCATCCCCATCGAAAATCCCTGTCAGCGTCACCGATGCCTCACCCGCGGATGTGAAGATCTCAATCGGAGCGATCGAATCCAGAGTCGGAGCATTGTTCCAGCTGGAAAAGGTCCTGACCTCAAAAGCTTGTGACGCCGTCAACCCGTCGCTGTCCTCCACGGTCACCGTAATCTGCGTGGTACCCACACCCGAGGTTTCAAAGGCAAGCGTTGCGATTGGGCTATCAATATACGGATGCTCGATCGCTGTAATCGGGCTGGCGACCACAGATGGATTGGAGCTGACTGCTGAAAGCGTGAGCTCTTGCGTGGAGGCAATCTGGCCATCGGAAATACCTCTGAGCTGAAGGACTTGAGCCGCCCCGACCTGCGCCTCAAGATCGGCGATTGGATCGAGGGTGGGCGCGACGGGACCTTCCACGGTGACATCGAACGTCTGTAAATTATCGGCATAGCCGCTCACACCAATTGCCGTCACAGTGAGGGGTGCCGTGCCCGACGCACCGTCAACCGTATCGTAAGTGATCGTCGCCTCATGGAAAGCATTCCCTGCGATCGTATAAGGACTCAACCCGGAGACATTGATATTCTCGATAAGCCCATTCGCCCCGGACACCTCAATGCCTGTGGCATTGCGGATACCGCGCACAAGGAATGAACGCCCTTTCGCACCGGCAGGAACAATCTGCCACGGGATCGATTCAACAGAAGCACCCAGCGTCACCGCATCGCCCACCCGAAGGTCGTCCACGAAGATCGTTCCCACATAGCCATTGGAGTTCCCGTTAGGTGTGATCTGGGCCGCAATGATGTCGCCTCGCTGCGCCTGCGGAATATCCGAGAAGTCGAAAAAGTATTCCACATAATGCTCAGACGCATACACCCGGGCCTCCGTCCGCCAGTTGTCGGTCGGACTGAACAGATAGGCCGAGATCAGAGCACTCCGATCGGTGCGCATCTTCATGCTCATGTAAGGAGCGGCTGTCAGATCGAGGCTGTCACCGAAATTCAGGTATTGGCCGGCCCAAACAAGGTTGGTCTGCACATCTATCCGAAGGACGCCGTCTTCAATAGAGAGCGCAAATCCATTGGAAGGGGCATAACGGAGGGGGCCACTGAAATCATCCGTATAGGAATCAGCCGCTGCCTGCGGAATCCAGGCTGCTGCCAGCAGCCCAAAGAGAAGAGTGATGGGGATTTTTTTCATAAATGGAGATTTTTGAATTGGAGGTTGTTCCGAAAACATGCTGCGGAGCCGCTCATCGCATTCTGCGCTTCGGGTCATCATAATTATCACGCCTATCAGCGGTTAAATCACAAAAACCCGCGTGGGTACACTGAGCCGAGAGTCGCCGAAATCAAATGTCGTGACGCCGCAAAACATAGGGAGATGGGAAAATGGAAGGGGAAGAGGGAGAGGGAGCCATCAAACCACGGCTTCAACTGGAGATGAGGGGATGAAATTTGGAGTTCAAACGTTATAAGCGAAGCCCGCCCTCATCGTCAAGTGGTTTGAAGCTCACCCAACCATTTTTAGAGGGTATTTTTAAGTAGCCCTTAAACACCCCGACGCCCTACACCGCTACACGAGCACCTCAGAACGCTTCCGACACAGCCGCATGGGTGAGGGCAACCAACCCTTGGGCCTTGAAAGCCCCACTCCGGGATTCATGACTCCCCCTTGCTTCTGGCCCTCAGTTACGCCTGAAGCGGGTTAAGTATAAAGCCTTCCAAAACCTCGGTCGAAAAAAGACCAACGGCCGATATTTCAGGTACCTCACCCATGCCAATAGTTGCCGCTTTCTATGCCAAGCGACCGCATCATCAAGCTTCAAAGCCCAAGGCGTGAGCTCCAGATACTTGTAGTAATAAGCCGTGTGATGATTGAACGACTCATAGATCCATGGCTTCTGTCGGCTGACATAGTGAACAATGGATGGATTGCGGATATAGCTCGACCGATTGACGAAATTACTGGTCTGAACATTCCATGAATTATCCAGGCAAGCGATGCGGCCCTCAAGAACTACGTTGATGATCTGTTGATCCATATGGAAAATCTCGTCGGCATGTTCTGTTGCGTAGACTAAGAAGGCTTTCTCAATCCTTTCCTCACGAATCCTGGCAAGATCCATGATCAATACACCCGCGTTAACATAACAAGCACTCGGATCCAAACCGGTCTTTCGACGTAAGCGCTGATGTCCAATATCCAGCACCCCGCCCATTACATTTCCTCCAAGATCGACCTTAGCCAGTTCGCCTAAACTGCTGTTCACAACGGTGTCACAATCCAAATAGATCACCTTCCGGACATGAGGGAGCATACTCGATAGGCTCAGACGATAATAGGATGCCTGAGAAATGTGCTCACCCCTGGTGATGGCGAGATAATCCAAGAAGAGCGCTGGATCAACCGATACGAAACTGAAACAACACTCTCGAATCTCCCTCAAGGCCAAGATGTATCGTCTATTCTCCGCACTGATTCCGTCGTCAATGATATGAAAATGCAAACGGTCATCAGGCTTCGCATTGGCAAGAATTGAGGCAACGACCACACCCGCCTGCGGGGCATAATTATCGTCACAGCAAAGACACACGTTGATTTTCATATCACTGATATCCATTGCTTGAAGGATTAGATGCCGAACCTAAAAACCAGGTCATTTTGGCTCCTGATGCTGGACGCACATTATCCTTACCAGAAACGGTCGGCTAACCGTGAAGTCAAAGCAAGCCTATCCGCTTCAACCACTCACCCAGAGCAAAGCCCTCCCCTAGCGCACCGGATCTTTCGCCAGCGCAGGCGTGCGACGGTTCCTCGGATGAAAGCGGGCATGGGTATCAAGAAGGCGCTGGGCATCGACTCGAGTATAGATTTCGGTCGTCCCGATGTCAGCATGGCCAAGCATTTCCTGGATGGCGCGCAGGTCGGCACCGTTGCTGAGCAGATGGGTTGCAAACGAATGCCGGAGGAGGTGGGGTTTTACCGGCTTTTCGATTCCCACCCGATGCGCGTATTCCCGAATCCAATGCCAGACGGTCTTGCGCGAGAGGGCCGTCCCGCGATTGCTCAGAAAAACAGCGCCACCCGTTTTTGGCCGCACAAAATGAGGCCGCCCCGCCGACGACAGGTAATCGCACAAAGCCAACACCGCCTTCGATCCCACAGGCACGATCCTGTCTTTGGAACGCTTCCCACTGACGACCCGGACATAGCCTTCGTCCAGATCGATCTCCTGCAATTGGACCGCACAAAGTTCACTCACCCGCAAACCGGAGCTGTAGAATAATTCAAGGAAGGCGCGATCACGCAAACCCTGTGGGGTCGACCGACTGGGTGCGCCCAAGAGGCGCTCCACCTCCTCGGGCGAAAGCGTGTGCGGCAAGGGACGAACAAGCTTTGGAGCATCCAGAAGTTCGCAAAAATCAGTTTCCCGGCGCTTCTCCCGCACCAGAAAGCGCGAAAATGATCTCAAGGCTGAAAGCTTCCGCGCCAAACTTGCCGGGGCGTAGGCCTCATCGCTCAAAGAACCAAGCCAATCGCGCAGATCTTCCGGCTCAACCGCTCGCCAATCCATCCGCCTCCGACCCGCACAGTGCCGGGCGCATTGCAGCAAATCCGTTTCGTATCCGCTCACTGTATGCGGCGACAGGCTCCGCTCGAGTTCGAAAAAAACCATAAATGCCTCCATCGGCTCCATCAGCCCCTCCGGCAGCGAGACAATACTTTCATTCATTCTCCCCCACCAAAACAACCCGACCTCCGAAACACAATCAACATACACCCGGCCCCCTCAGCCCAAACCGCCCCCACACATCAATCCGCCGCACCGAACCACCCCGCCCCGTGTCAACAATATCTTACCTGGTAGATTATAGCCGATGCAGGCGGTGGGCTCATGGCCCGGGGTCGCCAGGACGCTCGCGCAGGCAACTCCTTGGATGGCTTTCCCGTTGCAAACAGGAGGTCTGGCCTTAGGTTAGGGTCGATATGTTGGTTAATCTGGAGAACGGGCGCTTCAGCCTTGGAGGACGGGAATTTTCGTCCCGGCTTTTTGTGGGGACGGGGAAGTTTGCCTCGAATGATTTGATGCGTGAGGCCTGCAAAGCGAGCGGCACGGAATTGGTTACGGTTGCCCTGAAGCGTGCGGGGTTGCGCGAAGCAGATCCTTTTGCCGACATTCTTGAGTATCTTGATCCGGAACGTTACCTGGTTTTGGCCAACACCGCCGGTGCGATGAATGCCGAGGAAGCCGTGCGCCTTGCCCGCTTGGCAGAAACGGCGGGGTTGCCCAAGTGGATCAAGCTGGAGATCCACCCCGACCCGAACTACCTCCTGCCCGACCCGATCGAAACGATGAAGGCCGCGGAGATTCTCGTGAGTGAAGGATTTACTGTGCTGCCTTACATCAATGCCGACCCCGTTCTCGCGGCGCGTCTCCAGGATGCTGGCTGTGCCGCGGTGATGCCGCTGGGGTCTCCTATTGGCTCCAACCGCGGCCTTGAAACGCTCGCTCAGATCCGGATCATTATTGAACAGGCACGTGTCCCGGTTGTGGTCGATGCCGGTATCGGGGTGCCGAGCCACGCCGCAGCAGCGATGGAGGCCGGGGCCGATGCAGTCCTTGTGAATACGGCCATCGCTGTGGCGTCTAATCCCCCACGCATGGCGCAAGCCTTCGCACGGGCCGTTGAGGCGGGACGCGCCGCCTACGAGATGGGTCTCCCCGGTGCTTCGGAAAGAGCCGTTGCCACTTCACCCCTTACCAGCTTTCTCGGATAAGAACGACAATGTCCTTTTCAGACATTTATAAAACTCTGCCGATCCCTGCGCTTGCTCAGCAAGCGCAGGATACATCGACCGCCACGGTGGATGGAATCCTCGCTCGCGGCCACGCACAGAACCTGAGAGACTTCGCCGCCCTCATTTCCCCGGCTGCAAAGGAACGGCTCGAGCCACTGGCGGCACAGGCGCAGAAGGTAACCCAACGTCATTTCGGCAAAGTGATCCGCCTCTTTGCCCCGATCTACCTGTCGAACGAGTGCGTAAACATCTGCCAATACTGCGGCTTCTCGCGCAACAACCCGATTCCGCGCATCACGCTGCCGATCGAACAAGTGGTGGACGAGGTTGAGAAATTGGCGCGCCAGGGCTTTCGCTCCCTCCTTCTGGTTGCCGGCGAGCACCCGAAATATGTTTCAAATGGATATGTCGAAGAGGTGATTCGGCGGTGCCTGAAGATCATGCCCAGCATTGCCTTGGAACTTGGGCCTCTGGAGGCAGAGCCCTACCGCCCATTGGTTGCCGCCGGATGTGAATCGCTTATCGTCTACCAGGAAACTTACCACGAGCCCACCTACAAGGAACTGCATACCGCAGGCCCCAAAAAGCGTTACGCTTGGCGCATGGACACCCCCGAACGGGCCTACGCGGCCGGGTTCCGTCGTCTCGGTATTGGGGCTCTCTTCGGTCTGCACGACTGGCGTAGCGAAGCCCTCTCGGTGGCCGCCCATGCCCGTCATCTTCTCCAACACTGCTGGAAGGCACAAATTTCCATCAGCATCCCCCGAATGCGCCCTGCCGCCGGCGGCTTTCAGCCCGATCCCGCCTTGCTCATGGATGATCGTTCCCTTGTCCAGCTGATCGCGGCCTTTCGGCTCCTGCTGCCACATGCAGGCATCGTGCTCTCGACCCGCGAGCACCCGACGTTGCGCAATGGTTTGGTCCGCCTGGGCGTGACCCACATGAGCGCCGGAGCCTCAACCGAACCCGGAGGCTATAGCTCCTTCGACGAAACGTCATGGCAACAAACCAAAGCGGAACAGCCCGGCGAGCAATTCCATATCGCGGATGAGCGCAGCCCGGCTACCATCGCAGCAATGATTCGCTCACAAGGTTACGAAGCTGTTTGGAAAGACTTCGACCAATCGCTTGTCTCGTCCGACACCTGAGCCCAGCCAGGGCTTGGGCCTTTCAAGGACTCACCATTACCAACGATTCATAGAATTAGATATGACTCAGCCATCGATTAAAATTCACGCCAATGGCGAAACCTTTGAGGTACCAAACGGCACCCGTCTGGACGCCTTTGTCCAGGATCGCGGGCTTTCTCCGTCGCACGTCGTGGTGGAACGCAATGGCCAGGCTTTGCCGAGGCCCGACATTGGAGATACGCTCCTCGAAGACGGCGATCAGCTCGAGATCCTGCGCATCGTGGCTGGCGGCTGAACCCACCTTTCTCCCGCCGTATGGATCTCCCCAAGCACGAGCCGCACCCTCTCGAGGGGTTGAATGCACGGCTCGACAAGCTTCTTTACCGCTACGCTGAGGAGGAGGCCCTTGAAGCCCGCCCGCACCTGTTCACCTACTTCATCACCATTTCGAACAGAAGCGACCGCCGGATAACACTCATCGGAAGAAAGTGGGTCCTCCGCGACGATTGCGGCTCGACGGAGGTTATTGAGGGCGACTCGATCATCGGAAAGCGGCCTGTCATTTGGCCCGGCGAGAGCTTTTCCTACAATAGTTTCCACACCACAGCGCGCCCGATAGAGGCAAGCGGAACCTTTTTTGGGCTCGACGATGGCGACAACCTCGTGCGTGTTTCGCTGCCTCCTTTCCACTTAACCCTCCCGAACTCGACTTCTTGAAACTCACCGACCTGAATAAGCGCGGCGGCATCGACGCCAACTGCCTCCTGCTCGAGCTCGGCCCCTTTCGAATTGCGGTCGATGCCGGGCTGAGCCCCAAGTTTAGCGGAAACAAGGCCATGCCCGCGTTCAGCCAGGTGCGCGGCACAAAGATCGACCTGATTTTGCTGACGCATTGTCATCTCGATCACCTGGGATCGCTTCCGGTCCTGATGCGCGAGCATCCCGAAAGCACACTTGTGATGAGTGCCTCATCGAAGTTGATCGCCCGGCGCATGCTCCAGAATTCCTATAACGTGATGATGCGACAGCGCGAAGAAGAGGGCATTGCGGAATACCCCCTCTTCACGCGAGCGGAAATCGAACGGCTGGGGCAGCGAATTTTCCCAATGGGGTATGATCAACCGCGCATCTTTTCCAGCGCCGGGGGTGAAGCGCTCATTGTCACATTTCATGCCGCCGGGCACATCCCGGGGGCCGCATCAATCACCCTCCAGTACCAGCACCGCCGGATCTTTATCACCGGAGACGTGCTCTTCGCCGATCAGGCTATTCTTCCCGGCGCGCGCCCACCCCGTCAACAGGTCGATACCCTGATCCTCGAAACGACCCGCGGCCGCACCCAACGTCCGCATGGCACCTCGCGCGACACCGAAGTTCAGCGCTTCGTTGACTTTATCCGGACAGTCCATGGGCGGGGCGGCTCCCTTCTTGTGCCCACCTTCGCCCTCGGTCGCATGCAGGAGATGTTTGCCATTTTTCATGCTGCCAAGGTGCGGGGCGAACTGCCGGACATGCCCATCTATGCCACCGGACTCGGCATTGATCTGGTAAACTACTTCGACGAGATTTCGCGCAAAACCGGGGGATGTGCCTTCCGAAGACGTATCCTTCAAGAGCTCGGCATTCAGCCACTCCCTGAGACCAGCCGTGGAGGAAAGCTGCCGAAACACCGCGCCCTGTACATCCTCAGCAGCGGAATGATGGTTGAGCACACACCCTCCTATGCCGCCTGCGCGGCCCTCCTCTCGGACGAACGCAACGCCATCACATTCGTGGGTTACTGTGACCCCGAAACCCCGGGCGGCAAACTTCTGGCAGCAACGCCCCACGCCTCGTTCTGCTTCGACGCCATCGACAAGCGGGCCGACCGCAATGCCACCGTCGAACGTTTCGATCTGAGCTCCCACGCCGAGCGGGAGCAGCTGGCTGACCTCGCAGAAAGTTTGAACCCACGCACCATCGTTCTCACCCACGGAGACCCCGATGCCCGCAAATGGTTCTCACAGGAACTTCAGGAACGACTTCCCCAAACAACCCTTCTGGACCCAAAACCTTTGCAGACCTACGAGGTCTGAGGCACCCCCGGCGGACGAATCAAACCTCCTTTGCCTGAGGGCTGATTCCTTCGGGTGCCGCCGTGCCGAAGCGCAAAAAACCTGTGAATCCTCCCGTGGCTTGATCAACCCTCACCCACGGCTTGCCTGAATAAAGGAAAGACCTCAGTCGTATCCTGTGGAGCAAAGTCACGACCCAGCACACCGGCTGTCAAAGGCGATTTCTTCCGGCAAAAACAAGGGACGCACCATAAAGCCGCAGAAACAGTTCCTTCCCGCAGTGATGATGTTCTGGCTGCTGGGCGTGGCTGGGCTGGTGGGATGGGCCTCACGTTCCGTGGAACATCGGGATATCCAGCTCCCACCGCTCTGGCACCGTTCTTTTTTGGATTCAACCGCAGATCCTGCTGCACCAACACCCAATCGAATCCCAGCCGCTTACAGAGGTTCCGTTCAGGGAAACATCTCGTCTAATCGACATTCCAAGACAATACCTTGGGCCTCCAACCTGCCCTCAAGGACAGCTCCGGGCACGAACATGATCAGGAAATCACCTGCCCAAAGGCCCACCCCGGCGCAAGATTCCAGATCAAACCCCGCCCCCCCGCCCGACTCGCCTCACGAAAAGAGCCCGTTTTATGTTGTGGAAGCGGTTTCGGGAAATGCAGGTATCGAATTTCAGCGGCGCGGTGCCCACGGGCGGGAGTGGTTGGGCGGCAACCCGGGCGAATGGAGACGTCGCGTTCCCTCCTACCACCAACTTGATTTCCCCGAACCGGAGAGCGGTTGCGGCCCCGTAGCCATCCTCAACTGGCTGACCTGGTACCAAGACCTCGGTATGCTGACTAAGAGCATTGATTGGCTTGGGACTGATATGCGGGCAGACGACAACCACCGTCTCATCGAAGAGGAAATTGTCTCTTTACGAAACAGAACAACGGGACTCCGCGGTGGCACGACCAGCTTGGAAATTATCTGTGCATTCGACCGCATCGTGAACCGTCTCAGTAATCAACGTATCCGACTCGGCTATGAAGTTTATGATGTGCCTTTATCGATCGACGACTTGACTCGATTCACCCGAGGATTTCGATCAGCCATCCTTCTGGTCCGTCCAGTAAACCCCGAAACCGGCAAACTCGAAAGCCTCCACGCCGTCTCCGTTGTGGCAGGTGACCGCGCCGGCTACCTGATGCTCAACAACTGGGGCGAACGACTTCACGGTGCCCTCCGCAACGAGCCCAACGGGCAGTTCTTCTCACCCTCCAACGTGGAGTCGCCCCGCCTCAAACTCGAGCAGTTGATTTGTTTGGTTCCATTCATCCCCAACGATCAGAATGCATTTGCTCTGCTCGATCTCCCCCCAAAAAACCTTGTCCCACCGTGACCCGCCGCCCCCGGCACCCGGCAGGGGTGCCCCCCCGCCCAAAGGACAACGCCCCACGGTATCACCCTCCATGGTGTTACCCTCACGCTGCTCCCCCTGCCTTCCCCGACACTCCAAAATGCCTATCGTGTGCGCGTCTCAAACCAATCCAGCACCCCGTTTTCCTTCACCTCCAGGACGTCAAGGGACTGTTCTCGAACGGACATGAATACTTCCCAATCTCCATTCTCTATGAGACAAAGGCATCGTTCCACAGAATGCCCCGTTATAGATCAAGCGAGGGCCTCTACCTCCCGGCAGGCGATGAACAGACCTATGTACATCGAATTTGATATCGCCTCGAGCTCAACACCCCCACCTCCGGCGGATTGCCCCCGGTCCGTAAACGCTTCGGCAAGCTTCATAGTGTCAACAATTTTTATCTCCGAGAAATATTATTTTGTTTCCTTAGTCTAAGTTGAACACTTCCCGGGTATTCGGCAGCAAAATCCACCCCTTTCCGGTCGCCGAGGGCTTTATATTAGCGGGCTCGACCGAGCGGGAGGGCATGTAGTGCCCCACAGCCTATTGTCACAGGGAGGGGCGACGGGTGATAGTAGGTGGTATGTTTTTGAGACGCAACCGCCGCATCCGCAACGGGGAGACCTACGAGTATTGGTCGCTGATGCGCACGGTGCGCACGGCCAAGGGGCCGCGTCACGAACTTGGTGGCCAATCTCGGCAAGGCCCCCGGGCTGGATGAGGGCGCGCGGCACGGCTGGGAGCACATCGCGGATTTGCTTGAAGGGCGCGAAAGCAAGCCGGTGCAGGGCCGTCTCGGCCAACGATTTTTGCCCGCGCCCCCTCGCCCGCAATGGACCTCTGTCGATCTAAGTGCACTTCGCGTCGAGCGCGTGCGTGACTTCGGGGACGTGTATCTTGCCCTGGCCTTGTGGCGGCGCCTTGGCCTGCACACGCTCTTGCGCGAGCTCATCGAGCCGTGCCGCGAGACGGTGCCGTGGGAGTTGGTCGCCTGCATCCTCACCATCGCCCGTTTCTGCGGAAACAAAAGCGAGCTTGAAGTGGCCGAGCGCTGGTATGACGACAGTGCCCTTGCCGACCTGCTCGGGGTGCCTTTTGCAGCCATCCATCACACCCGCCTGTATCGCGGTCTGGACGTGCTCCACGCGCATAAAGACCGGCTCTGCCAGCATCTGCTCGCACGCTACGAAAGCTGGTTCGGCGTGGAGTTCGAGTTCCTGCTCCACGACGTGACGAGCACCTGCTTCGAAGGCAAAGCCGAGGCCAACACCAAGGCCGCCCGCGGCTACTCGTGCGACCAACGCCCCGACTGCAAGCAAGTCAACATCGGCCTGGTCTGTACCCCTGAAGGCCTGCCCATCGCCTACGAAGTCTTCGCCGGCAACACCACCGACGTGCGCACGGTCGAAGACATGGTCGAAATGATGGAGCAAAAATACGGGCAGGCCCGCCGGATCTGGGTCATGGACCGGGGCATGGTCAGCGAAGACAACATCGATTTTTTGAGGGAACGCAAAGCACGCTACATCGTGGGCACACCCAAACAGCAGCTGCGCCAGTTTGAATCCCAGCTGCTCGACCAGAGCAACTGGACCGAAGTGCAACCCGGCATAGAGGTCAAACTTGCCCCCATCCCGATGGCGAAGGCAGCGAGCAATACGTGCTCTGCCGCTCCAGTGAGCGGCGCAAGAAAGAAGCTTCCATGCTTGAACAATAATACCAGCGCCTGCGGGCGAAGCTGGACAAAACCGATGCGGGCCTGCGCAAGCGCCCCGCCAAGGATCCCGGGAGCATTGAGCGGCGCATCGGCCGCTGGCTCGGGCGCTATCCCGGTGCCGAGAAGCTCATCGACGTTCACGTCGAACTCGATGCCAAGGGCCGCGCCTGCGCTTTGCAGATAGAGGAAAAGACGCAGCGGCGTGACTGGGCCGGGCTTGCCCACGGAGCCTACCTCCTGCGCACCAACTGCACAGAGGACGATCCAAGCGCACTCTGGCGCTGGTACATCCACCTTACGCAAGCCGAAGAATGCTTCAAAATCAGCAAGAGCGATCTGCACCTGCGCCCCGTCTTCCACCAAACGACCGAACCGGTCGAAGCGCACATCCTCGTGTGCTTCCTCACTCTGGCGCTGTGGCGCACCCTTGACGGAGCAAAGCGGAGATGGCCAGCCGAATGGCTGCCCGGAGGGCGAGCGAAGCGAGGCAAATGTGGATGAAAGCAAAAGGGTTCGGCAACTGTGCGCGTCAGTTGATCAAGGACGTATCGACCGTGCGCAGCATGGACGTCGTCCTCCAAGCCCGCCCAACCCCGGACACCGAGGCGACCGAGCTACGGCTGCGCGTCGTGGCCCGCCCCGACAAAATGGTCGCGGAGCGACTCGCGCGTCTCGGTCTCGAACTGCCCCATGCTCCCAACATCGTGCAGAATGTAGTGCCACAAACCACCTCCTGAAAAACGTAAACTATTGATAATCAGAAGAACGGTTTTCGGAAGTGTTCAACTTGGGCTAAACCGGCTCCAGACGTCGGGTTCTTGCGCGCTCACCTCGCCTATGGCTGCCCCGCAGCTCCAAACTTGTGCAAAATGCAGTAGAGGAAAGCGAAGGTTGAGGCTCGCTCACCCCCATACATATGGGAAACGACTACCCGTAATTGCGGACCTTGGGCGAGGGACTCCTCCGTACGAGCTTTGGTCTATTCAGTCACAGGTGGTACCTCTACTGGAGGCTTTGCTGTTCGAGGCTGAACACAAGCTAAGCCCCCTCCCGCAAGCACCTCCACCGGCTGTGCGCCGCGCGGACGCCTCAACTCCGCCAATAGTTGCTGGCATGGCCCACTCTCAATCCAAGCCTGACTCCCCAGCATCCAACCATGAGTGAAGTATCGCACCCGAAGCTGCAACAGCTCGTGCGCCTTCAACTCACCACCATTGGACACCGCTTCCTTCAGTGCTTCACGGTCCACCCGCTCTCCTGTCCCATCCGCCTTTAATGCAGTCCCCTTACCGAGCATTAGCAAACGATACTGCGCCAGCGCGCGGCCTTCATTCTCCGCTGAAGGAAAACATCGACGATACTGACGACGCAACTCGGCGTGCCCCGAAAGCGCACGCGTGTAGCCGGTCCAGCGATACTCCTCCGGAAGCTTTGCCAAGCCCGCACGCACCGGATTCAAATCAATATACGCCGCCACCAATGCCACCACCCAGGGGCTGTCTTCCACCAAGACACTGCCAAAACGTTCTGCCCACAACGTCCCCACCGTGTCATACGTGCGGTTAAACCATTTCACGTAGCGTTGACGCAGTGTACGCATAAACTCCGAAACATCCCCCATCCGGCGACGAAGACGCTCACGTATTGACGCCGCCACATCGGCGGGACCTTGGGCAAGTGCATGCGCCAGCTCATCCGCGTCAAGCCCACTCCAAGCCGCCCGCTCATTCCCATACAGAGCTCGATAGCGTCGCACCAATTCCGCATCATCACACGCCTGAGCTCCGGGATTGATGCGCACCAGAATATGAAAGTGATTCTCCAGAACACAGTAAGTGATCACCTCCACCCCACTGAACACCGCCACCTTCTCCAAGCTCCTCACCCAAACCTCACGCTGCACATCAAGCAACAAACGACGCTTCTGAACCACACGCGACGTCAAATGATACACACAACAACCACTATGCTTCAATCGGCGCTCACTCATAGATCCCAAAACTGAACAAACTGCAGGACAAGGCAATAATATTTATCTCTGAGAAATAGTTTATAACTATTGCATTGAAAGCTAAGGGTCAGTGGATTGGGGAATGAATGGAGAGGGTGGATGGATCACGCCGTCGGGGCAGGCTTTGCCTCGACCGATGGAGCCTTGGGCACCGTTGTCTGCGCTGGCTCCGATGCAGGATGTGACGGATCTTCCCTTCATGCGGGTAATGGGGGCGTATGGAGCACCCGACTACTTCTTCACCGAGTTCCTACGGGTCCATGCCACCTCGCAGCTGGAATCGCATATCGTTGACTCGATCACCGATCATGGAACCGGTCGCCCGGTGTTTGCGCAGCTGATCGGCGAAGACATTGAGCACATGGTGCGCACGGTGAAACTCCTGGAAGCCCTGCCAGTAGCCGGGATCGACCTGAACCTCGGTTGCCCAGCGCCAAAGATCTACAAGAAGAACGTAGGTGGGGGCCTCCTTCGGGATCCCGGAAAGATCGATGCGCTTCTGGAAGCGATGCGCGAGAGCTGCAATTTTCTGTTTACCGTCAAGATGCGCATCGGGTTTGAAGACACTCGTCACTTCGATGCCGTGATCGACTCCGTCAACCGGCACCGTGTGGACCTTCTGAGCGTGCACGGACGAACGGTGAAGGAAATGTACCGAAGTGAAGTCCACTATGACTGGATTCAGCGGGCACGAGAGCAAAGCCAGTGTTCCGTCTTGGCCAACGGCAACATAGCGACGGCCGAAGAGAGCAAACGTGTTCTGACCAAGACCGGCTGCGCGGGGGTGATGATTGGTCGGGGTGCCATCCGCAACCCCTGGATCTTTCGCCAGATCCGTGAGCAAGCCCGTGGCGAACCTCTCTTCGCTCCCACCCTGCGTGACGTCCATGCGTATATCCATCATCTCTGGACGGCGACTTACCCGAAGGACCGGCCCGAGCACCTCCACACCAACCGAATGAAAAAGTATCTGGCCTTTATCGGGCAGGGGGTGGACCCGGAAGGCACCTTCCTGCACACCATTCGCCGAGCGGTCGACACGAAAGCGTTCTTCACGATTCTGGACGATCACCTTCTGGCCAATGGCAATGGCGATCGCCCCTTCTCCTGCTCACCCCATCCAGGGCTGGTGGCACGTCCCAACCGTGAAGCAGCCATTACGTGTGCGCTTTGACCGGATCCAGTGTTGCGACGCTGCCTCAAACAGATTTACCACTAACCCATGCCCATCTATGTTTATGAGGTCATTCAGGCCGATGGCAGCGGAGGGGACCGCTTCGAGGTCACGCAGCCCATGGCTGAGTCCGCTTTGACGCGTCATCCTTTGACGGATGAACCGGTGCGGCGCGTGATCCTCCCCCCCAACCTTTCGACAAAGCACACGCCAGGGAAGACACGGGACCGCCTCGAAAACAAGAACGTGGAGAAGGCAGGTTTCACGAAGTACGAGCGGGACAAGCTGACGGGGACCTACCATCGGGTCGCCGGAAAGGAAGGACCGACATCCTTCCGCAAGCCAACCAATTGATCAACCGGCCTCGTCCAAGGTAAGCCCTGCCTCTGCGACAAGAGCCTCGACGGCCTTCTTGCTGGCTGCCACCGCTGCCGTTTTCAGACGGGGACTCATTTCAAGGACGAGCAAATCGTCCTGCCGAAAGAACCTGGAAACCATCGACCAGTCGGTCACCCCCGACCCGATCTCCTGATGATCGCGGCCTGTATCGCTGACGTCGTGCAGGTGAAACCCAAACTGCCGGGCACGATTGCGCTCCAGTTGTTCCGCATGCTTGATAATACCCTGTTCCTCCTTCAGCTGGGCGTGGCCGGTATCATGCCAGTAACCAAAAACCTCCGGCTCGTCCAACTCAGCCAAGAGGGCCGGCATGTCTTCATCGAGCGGGAGTTCGATAAACCCCTCTCGATTCTCCACGGCCACGCGGATGGCGCGCTCCCTGGCGTAAGGCGCAATCCGCTGGAAGTTCTGGATGAGCCGCCGCCGTGGCGCGACGTGGCGCTTTCTCAAACGAGCAAGGGCCTTTTCTCTATAGGCCTCCATTGGCGGCTTGAGCGTTTCATCCTCGCGCGCGGCCTCCATCAACTTCTCCAGCCTGGGCTCGGGATTCCCAAAGAGAAAATGCATAGACCCAGAGTGGATCACCATCAGATCGGCTCGGACCCGGGCCGCGAAGTCCAACGTCTTCAAAGTATGACGAAACCACAGATCTTGCTCCTGCGCACCCCTCGCCGTCGGCTCATAGAGGTTTGGAGCGGCCCCCATCACTCCCGTGGGAAGGGGACAAAAATTGTGCACCGAACTCACCTTGATGAGCCCTTCCTCAACGGCGTGAAGGATTCCCGGCACCAAGGCAATGCGGATCCCGTGGGAAAGCTCGATGTGGTTGAAGCCCAGCCCCACCACCTCCTCAATCATTTCGTATCCGTCCGAGTGGCGGTGCGAATTCCAGCAGCTGGACAGGGCAAGTTTCATTATAGAGCTGTGAACACGATCAACGGCAGCGCCCTCCTGCCCCAGCGGAAGAAGCGGGACGGAATCAGTCCCCCAAAAGTGGCCTGCCGCCCGTGAACAGCAAGGCCGCCAACCAAAATAACTTACATGTTCTCGTAGCGGGCGCGAAGCATAGCTGAAAAGGCAGCCACCTTCTTCTTGCGACGACGCACTTCACTCGGCTTCTCGAAATAACGTTTTGCACGCACGTCGCGAATGACGCCTTCGCGATCGAGCTTTTTCTTAAGACGACGGAGGGCACGCTCCATTGGCTCGCCCTTCCGGATTTTGACTTCTACTGACATAAAGTTTCCGCGGTTGTTTGAGAGAAAACGGAGAATCAACGTTTTTGAAGAGCGCAGGTCAATGCCTTTTTCTCACATCGACAAACTCATTCGGTGCTGACTTCCTCGTGCGGGCCATCTGAACCAGGAAACGCTCGATGGCTTCGGCCTGGGGCAGGGGTGAAAAGTGCTGCCGCGCGAAAGGGATAGCCGCCTTCCCCAGCTGCTGCCGCCGCGCGGGATCGCGACTCAACTGAGCGCACGCCTCTTGAAATGCCTCCATGGATCCGGGCGGCAGAACGATCCCGCTTTTGCCCGGCTGACAGCACTCCACGACGCCCTTGCAGTCAAAGGCCAAGATCGGAAGGCCCATCGTCTGGGCTTCGATGAGAAAATTCGGCAGTGAATCCTCGAGTGAGGTTGAAACCGCCAGATCGCCCGCACTGTAGAACGGAAGAGGATCGCGTTTAAAGCCAAAGAAGCGCACCCGCGTGCCCAAGCCATTTTCCGCCACCCAGTGCTGGCATCGGCGGCGTTCCGCGCCCTCACCCACAAGCCAGAGCCGCCACTTCAAGTCGGGATCGGTCTCGCGAAGGCCTTTCATGACCCGAAGGAGATCCAGGTGCCGTTTCCCTTTGCGGAAGGTGGCGACATTGAGAAAGAGGCAGGTTTCGTCATCAATCCCATAGGCTTCCCGCATTCGCGACCGATGGGCGGCAGCCTCTTCCGGCGATCGCTCGAGAAGGACGGAATTGTGAACGACGTGGACGCGTTCATCCGGCAGACCTCTTTCCAGCATCCGTCGCTTCCACCAATTGCTATTGGCCAGAACCCCGCGCACGACCCCCATCGACCAGTGGTGTAGCGGGAAGAGAATTTTACCCGTCCGAAGCGTACCGATAACAGCTTTCCCAGGAAAACGCCGCTGGAGAAAGCCCGCGTAACAGTTGGCCGATCGCCCCATGCACAGGACAACTTCCGCCTCGCTTTGTTCCACGGCCCGCATCAAACCCGGGGCCCAGAAAGGCAAGCCGATCGATCGCTGCTGAAGGAAAGATACGGAGAGGCCCCGCGCCTCAGGAACACCTTCGAGGTCCCCCCCCGGCGAGAACAGGAGCAGCGCGACCTCATGCCCGCGCTCCCGCATGAACTCACAGAGAAACAAGCTCTGGCGTTCTGTCCCGCCGATGCGGAGCTGATCTTGCAGAATAAGCAGCTTCATCGATCAAGCTGGTAATAACTTGCAATCGCTCGCCGCTGGGCCGCCCTTCCCAGCAACCACCCGAGCAGAGGTGCGCCCCAGACCTGCAGCCGGTTGCCACACCGGAAGGTTCCCGATCGGTTTCCCTTGATTGCCCGAACCAGCGCTCTTGCCGCCCCCTCGGGATTGGGTCCCTCCGCGAGATGGCGTTCCACGCAAGCCCAGACCCGTCCCACGCGTGGATCACGGGTCGAATCCGCATGGCGCATCACCGCGTTGAATCCCGTCTTGAAATCGCCCGGTTGAAAATCGATCACCTGCACGCCGCTGCCCCGCGCCTCCAGAATCAGGCTTCGCGTCGCTTGGGAGAGCGCCGCTTTGGCTGCATTGTAAGGAGTCATGAACGGGATCGGCAGCTCCGCCGCCAGCGACGATACATTGACGATCGTCCCCCTCCGGGGGGGCTGCATGCCAGCAAAAACCGTTTGAGCGAGCAGTATCGGTGCGACCGCCAGAACCTCGAATTGGTCCCGGACTGTTTCAGGTGCCATCGCTTCAAACGGACCAAACGCTCCGGATCCGGCATTGTTCACGAGAAGATCGAGCGATCCAAGGAGCTCGGAATGCGCTTTGATAAACCGTTCTACGCCCCCGCCCCCCAGCTCCAGTTCGAGAGGTTGTACCCCGTCCGGCATCCCGTGGGGATGCCTTGACGTTCCAAAGACTTCGCAGCCTTCTCTCACCAGTGCCTCAGCGAAGGCGCGCCCGAGACCGCTCCGCGCCCCGGTGACCATGGCGCGGGTGCCCTGCCGGAATTTTCTGGCCATCTAGAAAAGGATCGCAAACTAGAACCCGTTCTGGCCAGCACAAGGCAAATCCCCATGGAAAGCCCCTCTCCTCGTCAAATCCTGATCCTCACGCATGAGTTTTCTCCCACGCGCGGCGGCATTGCTACGTACGTGGAAGAAATGGCCCGGGCTGCCGCCCTCCAAAGCCTGAAGGTGGATGTTTGGGCTCCCTTCGGAGCCCCCGCGCGGCAGGAACAGCCGGAACCCTTCACCCTCCGCCGCTTCGGGCTCCGCGGAAACCAGAATTGGCCCGACCGGCTTCGACTCTGGCGTGAACTCCGACGTGCCCCCCGCGATTGGTCAAATACCTGCCTCTATCTCCCCGAACCCGGCCCCATTCGTCTTTGGCTCTACGCCAACCTGTTCGCACTTCCCAAGCCGGCCCGCCTGGTCCTCACCTTTCATGGTTCCGAGCTGCGCTACCTTTCGTCCCTGCCCCACCGACGTGAGCGCCTGATCGAATTGTGCCGACGGGCGGATCGCATTGGCGTCGTCTCCGCCTTCGTCCGCCGCATGCTCGAAGACATTGTTCCGGGGATCGCTCACAAAACCATCGAAGTTCCGGGTGCGGCCAGCAGCCGCCTCACAGACTTGGCGGCGTCTTTTCGGGCGCATCAGGCACCTGAAGCCAGCTCTCCCCGTCTTGACCGCAGCTTCAACCTTCTTTCGGTCGCCCGCGTCCATCCGCGCAAAGGCCTGAACCTCGCTGTGGAAGCCATCGCCCAACTCCCGCCCGATCTTCGCCAGCGCGTACGCTACACCATCGTTGGGCCCGCCCGCGACCCCGGCTTTACCAGAAAGCTTCTGAGCCGAGCCCGTAAGTTGAACGTCATACTCACCCTTGCTGGCACGCTCGACTCCCGGCAACTGGGGAATGCTTATGCCCGTTCCGATCTTCTCCTCTTCACCAGCCGCGACCTCTCGACCAGTGTGGAAGGGCTCGGCCTCTCGATCCTTGAAGCTGCCGCCTTTGGCGTTCCAGCAATAGCGACCCGCACCGGCGGAACGATCGAAGCGATCGTCCACAACGAAACAGGCATCCTCACAGAACCGGAGAATGCGGGGGCCATCGCCCTCGCCATTGAATACTGCCTTCGCAACGACGGGCTTCGAAAGCAGCTCGGTGAAACAGCCTCCCGTTTCAGTGCGACGCACTTTTCATGGAACAAAAATGCCTCCCTGCTCTTTCAGTAAGGGAGCTTGCCCTCTTTTCTTCGACCTGAAACTTTTCGCGCCTTTCCGACGATTAACAAAACGCCTGTTTCAATTTCTTTCAAAGTCCCACCGTGGAAGCCACTTACGTTTTGACGAAAACAATTACCCGGATCTTTGGGCCCGCTCTTCGCCGGAGCTGGTCCCTGCACCTTACGGCGGCAATCCTTGTGCTACCCGCTCATGGGCTGGCTCAGGATCAAGATGTGGAAGCCGAAAGAGAATCGACGCATCCTCTCGCGCAACGCTCGCCTTTCCTCCCCTCCGACTTCAGCCCACCCGAAGACCGCCGCCCCGCCCCTCAGCGGCCTAATCAGGAAGCGCTCTCCAATCGCTACGAATTTCG
Organism: uncultured Puniceicoccaceae bacterium; assembly: GCA_964403935.1. Taxonomy (GTDB): domain Bacteria; phylum Verrucomicrobiota; class Verrucomicrobiia; order Opitutales; family Oceanipulchritudinaceae; genus SLLG01. The sequence continues at coordinate 73,226 of CAYOIB010000002.1, forward strand.
CGGCGTCTATCAGCTCGATGGAGAATACCGCTTTCTGATCAGTGAAAAGCGCAGTCGCGATGGAAAATGGGTGGCGGAAAATGACTCCAACGCGCCCTACCTGGTCCAGAGTTACGATCCCAAGAGCCATGCCATCACGCTGAACCACGAGAGCCAGACCGATCAGCTTATAATGGAGCGGCTCTCCCCGACGCCTGAAGTGATGCCAATCAGTGGCGCGCCCGTTATCGAAGATCCGGAGGAGGCCGCCCGAAGCCGCCGTCCCCCGACACGTCGGCGCACGACCGACGCCACGACAACGCAACCGTCGCCGCGCCGCGCCCCGCCGCCACCGCCACAGTGGCTTATTGAGCGGCGAAAGCAGCAGCAACAGGAGCGTGAAGCGCGCGGCGAAACGTCCGGCCCTTCTTCCCGCCCCCCTTCCAGCCCGCCACCGGGTCCGCCCCCATCAGGACCGCCCTCGACGCCCCCGCCGAATTTCATCCCCGGTCCTCCGCCCGATACCCCACCCCCGGGCATCCCCCGGTAGCCCTCAGGGTGCCCTTCCAGTCGCGTCCTCTGCACTGGTTGCGTGTCGCTCTTCCAGCCAAAACCGCTGGATGCTCCACTGACCGGACCGGGCAAACTGAATAAACTGGTTATAGGCCCACAGGGGCCACAGCGATCCGAAAACCGCTTTCCTCGGAAGCGCCCGGTGCGGACGGCCCTTCTCCTCGGCCACGAAAGCTTCCAACGCCTCAGCCGTGCCCGGCAGCATTCTCAGGGCCTTTCGATTCAAGGCCACAATGTGATTTCGCTGGCTCACGGTCAATTCCGGCAAGGCTTTCCACCGACAGGCGGCCTCCCCCACTTCACCGGCTTCGTACAAGCATTCGTCTGCCAGCGGGATCGCGGGCAAACCATTGCCCGGCTTCGGAAAAATCGGGATGACTGCTGCAGCAACCGCCTGCAAGAGCCCCAGGGGCAAGCCCTCGTAGCTTCCGAGGAACAAAGCATAATCCCATTGATGAAGCCGCTGCATCCGATCCGCCAACGAACGTTCAACGCGCCAAGAGAGACGCGGCTCCTTCCGCCACTGACGCCTGAATCGATGGGCCTGATTGCCGACTTCAAACACCTCGATCCTGTCGTCCGGCCCGACTTGTGCCGCTTCCAGGAACTCCGGGAGGCGGTCGGCCCGCTTCTGCCGGTACTCCAACCGTGAAGCAAATCCCGTAATCCCTCCCGGTCTGCGATCGCTGTCGGTCGGGCAATCTCCTAAAGAAAGCACGTTCCAAGGATGGGGCACCACATGGATTTTTCGGGCTGGGATCCACGGCATGGCGGTCAGGATATCACGCTTCATTCCTTCCATCGGGACAAGAACTCCCTGAGCAAAACGAAGGGCATGAACCACCAATCGCTCCAAAAAAGGAAAAGGATCGTGAAAAAAGGCATAACAACGCTCGGCCCCATCCACCGATGCCAAGGCGTCGAGCCCCCAGCCGTTGTGATAGATGTGGAAACGCCGCACCGGAAGCGATTCCTGTGCCCGGACAAACCGCTTTCGGCTTTGGGCGAGTAGACCCCGCAGGTCGGTGGAGCGATCGCCCTTGCGTCGGGGTTGGCCCGCCGGACAGAGATCAACGACCCCTTGCCCCCGCGTCCGGGCGTATTCCGCCCACACGGCCAACTCCTCGCTTTCTCCAAAATTGCGCGCGATGTGTATCACGGCGGGAGCTTTAGGTTCCATCAGCGGTACTCTTCCGCCGGGCACCTCCATTGCAACCGCAAAGCGGGGGCGGGGTTTCCGCTATGACCTCGCGGCGGAAAGAGGATTGACTCCGGGGTTGCTTCAGTCGCTCACGCCCACTTATACCCTTTGTCTTTAACCCACTTACAATGCAAGACGAGCGCCTCGAACAAAACTTCCACGAATCTCCGGTGGCCGGCCCGGTAACTGAAGCTCCGGACAGCGACAAGCGCACCGGACCAGGCAAAATGCTTGATGCCTACCACGGATTGATTCAGCCAACCGAACGCGTCTTTCTCTACGGCCTGCTGCAGGCAATGAGCCAACCCTACATCCGTGCCCTCGAGATTGGGACCTGGAAGGGTGGCACGATGCACCTTCTCCGACGTGCCTGCGACGAACTCTATTGCGTCGATCCAGAGCCTCAATGGACCTATAACGAGAATTTCCTGACGCGTTCAGGCAAGCCCGTGCAATTGCTCTCCGGTAACAGCCCGGCAATCCTGGCCAAGGTCCCAAGCCCTTTTACCTTCGTTTTTGTCGATGGGGATCACAGCGCCGAAGGCGTCTACAGGGATACCCTCGCCCTTGAGCCCCTGATGGAAGCCGGTGGGGTTATCTGCTTTCACGATGCCAGCCACCCTCCCGTGCAGGAAGGCCTCCATCGCGCCCATCTGGAGTGGAAGCGTCCCTTCGACTTCTATGAGCGCGGTTGCGATACCATCTCCCGCACTCCCGACGGCGTCTTCGGCGGAATTGCGGTAATGATTGTCGAGGCCGCCACCTTCCCCGACAGTGAACCCGCTCCCTATGCCCGCGCGCTGGCTGAGTCTAAGACTCCCGCCAAGTCGGCACAGTCCGGCAGTCTCCTCCAACGATTTCTCGGAAGCCGGTAACAGCCCCCGGTCCTCCCTATTCATATGAGCGTCTGGAACCAACTCCTTGACCGCGTCGTCGCCCAACTCGGACACGATCCCGAGATCGCGAAGCACCACGCCTTTCGCTGCCTTGAGCCGATGCACTACACAGCGGCTGGGCAGCGTCGTGAGTACCTTCTCGGGATGACTACGATCGAGGAACAAAGTTACTTCGAATGGTACGCCGCTCATCTCTACCGCAACCAAGGGCGCATCGTCGAACTTGGATGCTGGCTCGGGTCACTCACCACCTCCCTCTTGCGTGGCCTCGAAAAGAACGAGTTGGTCGGGCCCGAAGATCGGCTGCTCGATGTCTACGACCTCTTTGAATGGGAAGCTTATATGGACGACTACGTCCGCGGGACCCACTGGGAAGGTCGGGTTCAAGCGGGGGACGACTACCGGCACCTCTTTGAGGCCTCGATGGCAGCCCACCTCCAACGCCTCCGCATTATCCAGGCTGATCTTGCCACCGCCACCTGGAAGGGCGGCCCCATTGCGATGCTTCTGGTCGATGCCATGAAATCCATGCCGCTGGCCCAGAATATTCTGACACAGTTCTTCCCTTGGGTGGTCACAGGGGGCGTGGTTGCTCATCAGGACTATCTTCATCCGGCAGTGGGATGGCTTCAGGTTTCAATGTATCAGCTTCGCGACTACTTCAGACCTGTTCTGCAAGTCCCCAATTCCGATACTGTTGTCTTCCACTGCATTGAAACGCCGCCAGCCGACGCCCTTGTCTTTCCCGACTCCGTGGCCGACCTGCCGCTGGAACAGATTGAGGCCGCTTATACCTGGAACCATCAATTCATAGAAGACGGAAACCGCGACCGAATTGCCGCGAGCGAAATCTGGCTGCACCTTTACCGTCGCGATTTCGACCGTGTGCGGTCTCTTTACGCCCGCGCCAAAGAAGCCAACTTTCCAAACCAGAAGGGTCTCGATATGCTCCGCGACCATACCAGCCGCTACGACCTGATTCAGCTGGAGGCACCCCTTCCGCAATGAACCAGATTTCGGACAGTGAAGACCGTCAGCCATGCATCCGTCTGAAAGATGTGGGGAAGGCCTACCGCATGTGGGACCGCCGGCGCGATCGAATCAAGAACGCACTTCTTCGGGGCATCTGGCGCAGGAATAAAAACGCGGTCGCTGAAATCGACAGCGAAGCAGGAATGGCTTCAGCCGGGACGCGGCACCGCAGCTGGCGTGGCTCCTACCGCGACTTCCTCGCCCTGAAGAACGTCAGTTTTGAGGTCTACCGTGGCCAATGTGTCGGCATTGTCGGCATGAACGGCTCTGGAAAGTCGACCCTTCTCCAGGTCATTACCGGCATCCTCGAGCCAAACATGGGGACGGTGGACGTGCAGGGTCGCGTGTCCGCTTTACTCGAGCTCGGGTCGGGCTTCGATCCAGAGTTTACCGGAAGGGAAAACGCCTACCTCAACGCATCCATCCTCGGCCTCACCCGTGAACAGATCGACTCCCGCTTCGAGGAAGTGGAGAGCTTTGCCAGGATCGGTCAATTCATGGACCAGGCGGTCAAGACCTACAGTTCCGGCATGGTCCTTCGTCTGGCCTTTGCCGTCCAGATCCTGATCGACCCTGATATTCTTGTGGTCGATGAAGCCCTGGCCGTCGGAGATATTTCCTTTCAGAGAAAGTGCTTTGCCCGTCTCGAGCAATTGCGGGCGAAAGGAACGACGATTTTGTTTGTTTCCCATGATATGGGATCTGTCATGAACCTATGTGACACGGCTCTTCTCCTGCATCAGGGAAGGCTTATCGCACAAGGCAATCCAGCAGCTGTCGCCAACGCTTATCACCGGTTCATCCATGCTCCGCCAGACGCTCGCGACCGCATTGTCGCTGAGATCAATCTCGAGCTAAACCACGCTGGAGGGCCTCTCGAAGGCGGCCTGCATCATTCAGACAATCATCCGGCACCCGATGAAGAAAATCAGGAACCAATCGACCCCGATTATTTCGACATCGATCTGAGAAACGATACGCGTCTGGATTTTGAGGAACAGGGCGCACGCATCTTTAGAATTCGCATCCTCAATGAAGACAACCAGCGGGTAAACCTCCTGCGCCGGCGCGAGTTCTATACGCTTGTCTACACCGTTGAGTTTCACAGCGATCAGGAGCGGGTGAACTTCGCCATGCTCATCAAGACGATTCATGGCAACGACCTGGGCGGGTCACGCTCCCATCCTGCATTCCGGCCCCTGTCCCATGTCGACGCCGGGAGCCGCTATGAGGTGCGCTTTCGCTTCCAGTGCCTCCTGAATCCCGAAGCCTATTGCATGAACGCGGGGGTTGAAGGCGATGTTGACGAGAAGCCTTCCTACCTTCACCGGGTGATCGACGCCTGCCTCTTCCGGGTCCTGCCTGAACGCGATATCCTGCCCACGAGCACGGTGGATTTCCTGATAGAGCCTTCGCTCGAAGAGGTCGAAGCCGAAGCCCTCCTCACCTCCGCCTCATAATCCCGGCGGTCACGCCGTCAGACAAGCCGCGAGCAGCTGACGCGTGTATTCGGTCTCCGGCTTACGAAGGATCCGCACCGTGGGGCCGGACTCCACGACCCGTCCATCGCTCATCACGATAACGGAATCGCAAAGATAATCGACCACGGAGAGATCATGGGTAATAAAGATCAGGGTGAACCCCAGTTCCCGGTGCAGGTCCCGAAGAAGCCGGAGAACACGAGCCTGCACCGATACATCCAGGGCGGAAACGGCCTCATCCATCACCAAGACACGGGGATTGCCCAGAAGGCTTCGCGCAATGGAAAATCGCTGAATCTGACCTCCCGAAAAGCTGTGTGGGTAGCGATCGAGCAGATCCGGCGAGAGCTGTGCCACCTCCAGCGCCCAACGAATTCGTTCCCGCCGAGCCGACTTGTCGAGATCGGACAGAAACCGCAGGTGCACGTCGAGCTGGGTCTCCATACGCCGTCTGGGGTTGAAAGCGGCATAGGAATTCTGAAAGACAAATTGGACTTCCTTGTAGTAGGTTTTTGGGTACTTCAGCTCCTGAAGCAAAGGCCGCCCCTGAAAAGCAACAGTCCCCTCCGTCATGTGCTCAAGCCCTACAAGAATACGGGCAAGCGTAGACTTTCCACTACCAGACTCACCCACAACTCCCAGAGACGCTCCTTCCGGGACCGTAAAGGCCACATCCTGCAGGGCGTCGACCACCCGCCCACCTCCCAAAAGACCTGGTCTGCCAAATCGCTTACGAAGCCCGGAAACTTTGAAGATCGGCTCAGCCATTTCTTGCGCCCCCTTCGATTCCAAGCGTTTGCTCCGGCCCTTTGCCCAGCCGGGGAATGCTTGCCAATAGCTGACGGGTATAGTTCTGCCGCGGGTGACTGAAGATCTCCTCAACCGAACCCGCCTCCACAATCTCTCCCAAACGCATGACAAGAACTCTATCGGCGACCGCACGAACCACCCCGAGGTCGTGGCTGATAAGAATCAGCGCAAGGTTTTCCTCCCGACGGATTTGATCGAGGAGTTCGAGGACATGCTTCTGAACCGTCACGTCGAGTGCCGTCGTCGGCTCATCCGCGACCAGAACACAGGGATTATTCGCCAGCGCCATTGCGATGGCGATTCGCTGGCATTGCCCGCCCGAGAGCTGGTGCGGGTAGGCCTTCATCGAGCGCTCCGGGTGCGGGAGAGCCACACGCTCCAGCAATTCCAGAACACGCCTTCGAACATTCGGGTTTTGTCCGCTCACCTCGCGCGATCTTGCTCGTACGGCCTCCGCGATCTGCTCCCCCACCGGGATCAAGGGATGCAGGCTATCGAATGGATTTTGAAAGACATAACCGATTCGGCTGCCACGGAGCTCCATCAGCTCAGCTTCCGAAGCCCTCAGCACATTACAGCCGTCCACTTTGATACATCCACCGGTGATCCTTCCCGGAGGCGAGTCGACCAAGCGAGCCAAGCTCATCGCCGTAACCGATTTTCCCGATCCGGATTCGCCCACGATTCCCAAGCATTCTCCCGCCGATACTGAGAAGCTAACGCCTCTGACCGCGCGGGTAGCGGATTCTCCCTCACCAAAGGACACGTGAAGATCGTTCACAACCACCACCGCCTCCTCTCTGGCGACCTTCGCCCTCTCTGTCTCAATATTCGCCAAAAGCTCCACAGCGGTGGCCGCCCCGGGGGCCGCCCTCGCCCCGCCCTCCAGACGAGGATCGAGCCAATCACGAAGTCCGTCCCCGATCAGGTTGATGCCAACGACGAGAATCAGGATAAACAGCCCTGGCAGCAGCCCAACGTGCGGATGCACCAGCATAACGGTCCGTCCATCCGCCAACATGGAGCCTAGATCCGCCTGTGGAGGTTGCGCCCCTAAGCCCAGGAAACTCAGCCCCGCCGTTTCCAGAATCATCCATCCGAGGGTGGTGGACATCGCGATCACAATAACCGGAAGCACGTTGGGCAATACGCCTGTAAAGAGGATCCGGATACGAGGCTGAGCCCCGATATGCGCCGCTTCAACAAAGGGCATGGACGAAACCGTAAGAGCCACCCCTCGTATCGATCGGGCGAAAAAGGGGACGTTGACAAGGGCAATAGCTATCAACGCATTCAGCAGGCCAGGACCCAAAACCGCAACGATGGCAAGCGCCAGAATCAAATATGGAAATGCGAGAATAATATCGACTGATCGCATCAGAAGCGTATCGACCCAACCGCGGAAGAACCCCGCAGTCATACCAATGAACGATCCAAGCAACGCGGCAACAAGCGTTGCCGTAACCGCGACAGCCAAGGACACCCGCGTTCCCCAAAGCAGGCGTGAAAGAATATCCCGGCCAAGGGTGTCAGAGCCCAGGATGAACCCTGATGAACCTGGTGCCGCCAACCGCTGGCTCAAGTTCGTCTCATTCGGATCGGGGAGGCCCAGGACCGGGGCGAGCAAGGCAAAGAATACCAAGGTCCCGAAAAGAACGCACCCGATCCCTGTCAGCGGATTTCTGAAGAGCTTGCTCATCGATCCAAACGCGGGTCCAAAGCGCGCTGCAAGACATCCACCGCAAGATTCACCAACACATAGAAGACAGCGACAACAAGGACGCCCCCCTGAACGAGCAAAAGATCGCGTTGACTGATAGCATGCACCAGCATCTGCCCCAGACCGGGCCACTGGAAGATTGTTTCGACATAAACAGCTCCCCCAATGACAAAACCGGCTTGGAGGCCAAGGACTGGTAGCGTCGCGACAATACCACTTCGCAAAGCATGCCTGAAGATGACGCGTTTTTCCGATATACCTTTCGCCCGCGCTGTTCGGACAAAGTCCTGTCTCAAGACTTCAAGCATCTGCGTGCGAACGAATCGGGCAATAACCGCCGCCGCAACAATCCCAAGCGTCAAAGCTGGCAGGCACAGGTGCCGGAGCAAATCCCGCCCTGTGCCACTCCCCTCAAGAGAGACCATTCCACCAGCCGGAAGCCAGCGGAGTTGGACCGCAAAGACGACGATGAAAAGAAGCCCCAACCAGAAGGCCGGGGTCGAGATCCCGACCATGACTGAGAGAGACAGCAGACGATCCACCCACGTATACTGACGGGCCGCTGCCACCACACCAACGCCCACCCCAAGGACAAGACAGATAACAAAGGCTGCCCCCGCCAACAGGAGTGATGCGCCGACCCGATCCGCGATCTCTTCAACCACCGGTCGTTCGAGGCTGTAGGCGTACCCAAAATCTCCCCGGACGATATTCTCCAGCCAGGCGAGGTATCGCTCCACCGGAGGTGCATCCAGCTCCATTCTCTCCCGTAACTGCTGCACGTTCTCGTCTGTGGCATACGGGCCGAGCAGAGCCAGGGCAGGATCCCCCGGGATCAGTGCCATCAGCCCAAAAACCAGAAGGGAAACCCCAAAAAGAACGGGCACCCCCAGGAGCAAACGTCTTAGCACGTAGGTAATCATCGCTCTTTTTCGACACTCCGAAGATTGAGCAGAAAGGAAGGTTCCAGTTCGAGGCCCTTAATCTCAGACCGGTGTACGGCATTCTGACGCCAGCTCGCGACAAACAGAAACGGAGCTTCATCGTGCACCAGCCGGTCGATGTGCTGATAGATACGCCCCCGCTCCGAATGCCCTGCGGCCCGCCGCGCCTCTTCGAGAAGATCGTCCAGTTCCTCATTCTCATAGTATCCGGAGTTGAATCCGCCTCGGTTGGGAAGCGCCTGAGAACTCAGAGACAGGGCAGGCAGCGTGTCCGGATCGCTTGTGATCCATGCCATCTGAGCCATCTCCGCCTGACCTTCCAAGCCTGAATTGACGCGGCTCAGGAAAGTGTTCCATTCAAAAACCTCAATCCGCAGGTTTAATCCAACGGCTGAAAGATCTGCCTGTATTGCCTCCGCCATCGGCAGGGGATCCAGCATGCCGGATCCGCTTGTCGTTGCAAACAGACGCACTGTTGCTCCCTCGAAGCCAGCTTCGGCGATGAGCCTGCGCGCACGATCGGGATCATAGGGATAGGCCTCAAGCGCGGGATCTGCTGCCCAATCGAAGGCCGCAGGGATGATGCCATGCGCGATACGGGCCGTCCCTTGCAGAAGCTCGTTTACGATCGCTTCCTTGTTCACCGCAAAGTTTACCGCCCGCCGCATCCGCACATCGGAAAACGGCGGCTCCCGTGTATTCAGGATGAGAAACCAGAGATGCGGGCCCACCGTTTCCACCACCGTATAGGCATCCCGCGAACGCAGGTATCCGATCAGATCAGCCGGTGCTTCCACCAACAGGTCGATCCCGCCAACAAGAAGCTCCGTCAGCCGTGCGTTAACATCCGGGAGGGGCCGAAAGATCAAGCGTCGCAAGCGGGTGAGCTCGTCATAATAATCCTCATACCGCTCCAGGATCACCCAGCGTTGCCGCGACCATTCGACAAACTTCCAAGGGCCCGTTCCAGAAGGGTAGCGGCCCAAAGGTTGCGCGATATCCTGAACCCGGCGGGGAGATACCATGTAGCCGGAGGGATCCGCCAGGTTGGAGAGGAAGGGGGCGTAAGGCTCCTTGAGCTGAAAAATCACCGTGTAGTCATCCGGAGTCTGGATGTCTCCTATCATTGAATAGCGGAAACTCATTGGAAACGGTCCAGTGTCCGCCTCAGGATGTTTTGGATCCAGCATTCGCTGAAAGTTGTAGCGGACGGCCTCGGCATTGAATTCGGAGCCATCATGAAAATGGACGCCCCGGCGTAGATGAAAGGTGAAGCGAGTGCCAGAAGCATCCGTCTCCCAGCTCTCCGCCAAGGCACCTTCCACTTCTAGACTGCCCCGCCTGAAGCGAACAAGCCCTTCGTACACTTGAGAAAGAATTCTGAAATCATTGGTCGTGGTAGCGACATGGGGATCGAGGGATCTCGGCTCGGCCACCTGCCCAATCACCAACATATCATCAGGCGTTCCCCCCGCTCCTCCACATCCAGCAAGGACTGGGAGAAGAAACACCACTGCCAGAAGCACCGAGACGGCCCGACCACAAGCCCGAACCCGGTTTCGTCCGTTCTGGCCTGACACGTCAGCCAGCCCCCTTCTTTGATGGGTCCCTGTCCCCGGAAGCCGAGGGTGAACTCGAAATATCCGGGTGCGAATCCGATGCCATCTGGAAACTGTCCTCGTGCAGAAGCGGCCCGATCTGTACTTTCCGCGTTGATGGAAAATCGTCCAGACCCCGGGTGAGTTCCCGGGGATTGTGGAAAAGGGGCGGGGACTGAAGGTAAGCCAGTATCATCTGGCCCACTGCCTGGAGGGAATCGAGATGCGATCGCTCATACCCATGTGACGCATCGACCGCGAAGGCGGCCAGCGCCGTCCGGATATCATTTCCAGCTTCGACCGCCGAAGCACTGTCGCACCGGTAGTAACGAAAGATGTCCCGCTCGTGAGGGATGGCGTTCTCTTCACACACATGCAGAAGCTGGTGCGTGAGATGAAAGTCGAAGGGCCCCGACGAATCGGCCATGGCAATGGTCACGCCATACTCGCTCGAACCCTGCCCGGGGGCACAAGTCGCATTATCAATCGTGACCATTTCGGAAACATCACCATGCAAAACAGCAGAGGCTCCGATCCCAACTTCCTCGGAAATCGTAAACAGGAAATGGGTCGTTACCGGAAGCACGATCTCAGCCTCGCGCAAAGCCTTGGCCACTGCCAGGAGGGTGGCCACCCCGGCCTTGTTATCGAGATGCCGGGAAACAATGAAGTTGTTCGGCAACAGCTCCGCCTGCGCGTCCACCCCCACGAAATCACCCACACGGACTCCCAGAGCTTCCAGATCAGCCTTGGAGCCAACCCGTTCATCGATCCGCACCTCAAGGTTGCTCCAGGCGACCGGCTGTGTATCCACCCCTTCATTATAGACATGCCCCGAAGCCTTGAGCGGGAGGATGGTTCCGCGATAGATGGCACCGGCACTAAAGACGGATACACGCGCGCCTTCAGCGAATCGAGCCGACCACGTACCGACCGGCACAATCTCCAAGCGGCCATTATCCTTCAAACGGGACGTCATTGCCCCGATGGTGTCGAGGTGAACAACCACGGCTCGGGCCGCCCCGTTGTCCTTTCCTTCCATGGTGGCACGGATAGCCCCCCGCCGCGTCAATTCATAAGGGATGCCCAGCGCTGATAACTCACCACACACATCGCGCACGATCGGGTCGGTGTATCCTGAAGGGCTGTGAATACTGAGCAGATGCAACAGCTCCTGGATGAGGTACTCTAAATCGATATGCATAACCTTACTTGCCTCTCGGCCCATGCATCCTGCCGGCCGCTGTATGCGGGAAGAGAAAATCGATAAACTTCTCCGCTGTGGGTGCCGGCTCATGATTGGCCAAGCCCGGACGCTCGTTTGCCTCAATGATCATATACTCTCCCTCTGAAATTGACGGGACCAGAAAATCCAGCCCCACCACCGGAATCTCCAGCACTCCGGCCGCCCTTATAGCGGCCTCCGCCAGGCTCGGGTGCAATTCGTGGGTGACATCATGGATCGTCCCGCCTGTGTGCAGATTCGCAGCCTTGCGCACACGCAACTGCCGCCCCTCCTCCGGAACATCATCCATGGCCAAGCCTTCGCCCCGAACACAACGTTCCGTTTCCGCATCAATCGGAATGAAACTCTCTCCGCCCGTCGCAGCCTTGCGGCGACGGCTGAGGCACTGAATCAGTTCCTTCACGGAGTGCCGCCCCGTTCCGCAGACAACCGGTGCCCGCCGAATTGCCGCCGCGACATACTCACCATTGATAACAATAACTCGTAAATCATCCCCCTCGACAAACTCTTCCAGAAGGACCGTTGAGGAAAAGCGCTTCGCTTCCTTGATCGCCACCTCCAATTCATCCATTTCCCGCACATCGACCGCAATGCCCTGCCCCTGCTCCCCACGCGAGGGCTTTACCACAACACGCTTGTATTGATTGAGGAATTTCCCGGCCTCCTCCATCCCGGACAGAACCAGCTGAGCCGGGACCCGCAGGCCCGCATCCTTCAGGAGCTCACGCGTCACCGCCTTGTCGTCGCACCGGCTCATGGCCACGGCTGTGGTCATCTCTGAGAGAGACTCCCGGCAGGTCACCCGACGTCCCCCCAGGTGGAGGCGGAAGTAACCGCGGGGCGGATCAATCGGATCCACCGTAATGCCTCGCCGGAGCGCTTCATCAATAATGATACGGGCATAGGGATTGTATCCGGAGTCGGGGAAATCCCCCACATAGAGAGGTTCGTTGTGAGGATTGCGCGTCTTCACGGCAAAGATGGCAACACGCTTGAAACCCAGCTTCTCGTAGAGGCCCATGGCCCCTTCATTGGTATGGACAACGGAGAGATCAAGCTGATCACGCCCGCGCTTATGATAATGATTAACCAGGTATCGAACCAACCCGGCCCCTATGCCGGGCATGGGGGCCTGGGGGTCAACCGCCAGAGACCACAGGCTCGACCCATTCTCCAAATCATTGAAGCAAGCCACATGATCCACTCCGAGAGCCACCCCGACCACGCTTCCCGTTTCGTCACTCCGCGCCACAACATAGTCCAGGCGTTCATCCTTCCGACTCCCCCAGACAACCGCCTCGTCCACCTGCACCATGTTGTGAAGCCCGTAGATCCTATTGATCGCAGCAATTTCGTCACGCCGTTCGATTCGGCCAATAGAAAAGCCGAACTGCCCCTCCTCCGAGGGTTTATAATCCTCGAATCGAAGACGATAGGAGTGGGATGGATCAAGAAAGAGCCTCTGCGGCGAATAGCTGAGGACGATGTGAGGGTCTGTTAAGTAGAAGGCAATATCACGTTTACCCGGCTCCTCCTCGAGGATCGATCGGGCGACACTTTCAGGAGATGGAAAGGTGAAAGCGAACAAGAGCCGCCCCCACCCACAATCGAGGGCAACACCTGGAGCGGTGTATGTCACATCCTTTTTTGAGTCCGGCATGATAAAATACGGGTTAGATTCCCTGCTTTTGGAGCCAGAGTTCGAGAAGCGTGAGTTGCCAAAGCTTTGAGCCCCGCAGGGGCGTGAGGTGCTTCTCGGGATCGGCCAGCAAGCGCTCCACATAAGGCTGCTGAAACAAGCCTCGATCGCGAGCGGCCTGATTTGTCACGGCATCCCGCGCCATTTCCAGAAAATCACCCCGGAGGTACTTCAATGCGGGAACCGGAAAGTATCCTTTTGGTCGATCGATAACCTCATTCGGAATAATGGCCCGCGCCGCTTCCTTCAGCAGGTACTTGCCTCCGTCAGGCACCTTTAATTCCGCGGGAACAGCAGCGGCAAACTCTACCACCTCGTGATCGAGAAAGGGCACCCGAGCTTCCAGGCTGGCCGCCATCGTGTTGTTGTCGACCCGCTTCACCGGATCATCCACCAGCATGATCTCGGTGTCGATCCGAAGGGCCTTGTCCACCGCCCTCGAAGCACCCAAGCGGGCGAAATGCTGTTCGACAAAGTCCCGCGCATAATCGCGCTCCACAAACCGCGGATGCATGAGCTCACCGTAATCCTCAAAGTCACGGTCGAAAAAGACCCGCGCATAATCGCCTACAGGATCCTTGCTTTGAAGCATCGGGGGGTACCAGTGATAACCGCCAAAGATCTCATCCGCACCTTGGCCGCTTTGCACCACTTTGACGAATTTCGAGACCTCCTTCGAGAGCAGATAAAAACCGATATTATCATGGCTGACCATCGGCTCGGACATGTTCGCGATGCAATCCTGCAGCGCCGGCAAGGTGCGGGAACTATCAATGAACAGCTTGTGGTGATTCGTTCCAAATCGCTTGGAGACGATATCCGAATATCGAAATTCATCTCCAGCCTCTTTGCCCACTGTTTCAAAACCGATGGAGAATGTTTCGATATCCATGCCTTCTCTTTCGGCCAGCAAGCCGACGATGAGGCTGGAATCAAGACCGCCCGAAAGCAGGACACCCACCGGCACATCAGCCGTCAACCGACGCTTTACGGCGGCACGCATAATATCGAGGGTCGCCGCTTTCCAATCGTCAAAGGAAAAGTCGCGGTGTTCGTCACGCGGTTCGTAGGAAAGTTCCCAATACCGGCGCTCCCGCCATTCACCGTTTGGCTCAATTGTAGCGATCGTGGCGGCAGGCAATTTCCGCACGCCCTTCAGAATCGTGTGCGGTGCGGGCACAACGGCATGAAAGGACATGTAGTAGTTGAGCGCTACCGGATCGAGTTCCGTATCGATATTCCCAGACTTCAAAAGTGCGGGCAACGTCGAGGCGAATCGAATGCCGTCTTTGTCCTTCGTATAATAGAATGGCTTGATGCCCAGGCGGTCCCGCCCGAAAATAACCCGGCCGGAATCACGCTCGCTGATAGCGAAAGCAAACATCCCGTTGAATCGCTCGACGCAACTGTCGCCCCACGCATGGTAGGCTTTCAGAATGACCTCGGTATCTCCCTGGCTGAAGAAACGGTAACCTTTGCTTTCCAGTTCCGCCCTAAGCTCCCGGTAGTTATAAATCGCCCCATTGAATACGATGCTCAGTCCGAGATGAGGATCGCTCATCGGTTGATGAGAAGTGTCACTCAAATCAATAATCTTCAAACGCCGGTGGGCAAACCCCACGCGCCCTTGCAACAACATTCCATCGGCATCCGGCCCCCGGGCCTGCATCACCTCGCACATCCGGTTGAGCACGGCACTTCGTGCGCTGTCTCCACCGAAGCGAATCTCTCCACAAATTCCACACATAGTTATTATAGTTTTACGCCCCGAACGGCGCGGCACCCAGGGCTAAGGATAATGCGCTATTATCATCCAGCTTCATGCATCGAGCATCTCTCACCCGCCCGCATGGGCGATTGTGCAATGAAACGTCCAATCCATGACCTGTCAAAGGGAGACTTGAAATCCCTTCCCTTCCCTGGCACCGGGCACCTTCCGGGGCCCCCGGAACATAGGCCCGAGGGCTCACGCCGACTTTATGGCAGAAGCGAGGATTGTCTCGAAGTGCGGTTCCACTGACTCCCGGGCCACCGTGTCGATTGCGATCTGGGAAAACCCGGCTTCCTCCAGCCACCGATGGATGTCGATATGTGTAAAGCCGAGCCACACATCTCCGTAGAGCTCCCGTGCGCGCTCGAAATCGTGTTCTTTCAGGTCGAGGACGACAATCGAGCCACCGGGTCGCAGGATGCGGAAGGCTTCGCGCAGAGCCCGCTGGGGGCGCCGGGCGTGGTGAAGAGCCTGGCTGAGAATGGCGAGATCGACACCATCCGCTGGCAGGGGAACATCTTCGATATCACCCTCATGGTACGCCAGATTCGAGATTCCATTCTCTCGGGCGAGGGTCATCCCCACCTCCACCATTCGGGGCGAATTATCAATGCAATGCACAAACCGGGCACGGCGGGCGATCAACTGTGAGAGCACCCCCTCCCCTGCACCCAGATCGGCGACCTCGATCGGCGGGATGAGATTCAGCAGGAGATGGCCGATGGCTTCCCAGGATCGTCCTGGGCAATAGTTCCGTCCAAGGCGGCCCGCTACCTCGTCAAAATAGCGTTGGGTCTGACGCCGCCGTCGGTCGAGGATCCGCTTCAGGTGAAGCTGGTCCGCCTGGGTATCTCCATTTCGCGCCGCCGCGAGAGCCGCCTCCAGCAGGGTGCGACGATCGCCCGACGCAGGCAACTGGAGGCGATAGAAGGCTCGCTTCCCGTCGCGTCGATCGATGACAAACCCGCCCTGACGCAGGATTGCCAGGTGCGAGGAAATCCGGGACTGCCCCATATCAAGCACTTCCTGAAGCTCGGCCACGGAGAGCTCCTCCTCATTGAGGAGAAGAATGATCCGCAGGCGCGTGGCATCCGCGAGCAGCTTCAGCGTGTCAAGTGGCTCGGACATAATACGGCGGGTGCCGCCCCAAGGATCGGGCGGAACAGTCGTGGCCCGAGCCGGTCAGTCGTTCCGGCTCCCTCTGGCACCGTGCATGTGGGAGCGGCTTCTTGATCGGCTTGGACGGGTTCAGGCGGTGGCCGACGATTCGACCCAGCGGGTGATTCCGCGGATCTTCCAGGTTTCACGGTGACCTTCGATATCGACTTCAACCGTTTCCCCTGGGCGACGACCGATGAGGGCCTTCGCAAGTGGCGTTTCATAGGAAACGACATGCTTCTCGGGGTCTCCGTCCCATGCACCGAGGACGGCATAGCTGGCGACATTTCCAGAAGAGCCTTGTTCGACCTCGACGACGGTACCGATACCCACGCTGTCCGTAGGCGCATCCGCAAAATCTGAAATTCGCGCGCGATTGAGGTCCAGCTCCAACTCGGCCTTCCGGGCCAAAAGAATATCCTGCTCCTGGCGGGCCATTTTGTACTCGGCATTTTCCCGAAGGTCACCGTGAGCTCGCGCTTCGGCGATATCCAGTTTGTTCTGCGGGATCTTGACCTGGATAAGCTCGTCGTATTCCTCCTTGCGCTCTTCCATGCTGCGCCGGGAGACAATGAGCCCGCTTTCCGAGGTCTCGATAGGTCCGGTATCTCCATCCACCACGTGCTGCACGCTCGGGAAGAGCTTGATGAAGCGCGCGAGGAGGGACTTTTTCGAGAGGTCTTCGAAGCCCTGATTCAGGATCAGGGTCTGAGCAAGATCGTGCGCCGTTTCAGCCGGAGCCGTCGAAAGGAGGTCGCTGATGAGCTCGTGGTCTTCGTTAAGCAGCTCGGCCAACGGAATGCGGCGGGTGCCGGCATTCTGGAGGGCTTCGTAATCAATAGCGAAGAAAATGGCATTGAGAAGCCGCGGCGTCATCAAGCCTTCAAGCATCTCCGAATACTTTTTAGACTGCCGGTTCTTGAGGACCCAGGTGAGAACCGGTGCTTTCAGGTTCTGCTCCACGAGCCAGCGCTGCAAGGTCGAGGCCACGGCCTTCTCATAGTCGCGGTCGAGCAGGAAGTTGATGCACTCCGAAGTGAATTTCCCCGAACTGTTCTTGAGCAGGTCAAAGACGACACGATCCCAGCTATCCGGCAGCGATCGCTCGATCAGGTCGAGCAAGCGCTTGTAATGGGTCGCGGGCACCTGTTCGGCGAGGAGGATGAGGTCGTTTGATGCAACAATGATCGAGTTCGAAGTTGGCTCCAGCAGCTCCACATCTTCGTGGATGAAGCGGGCGAGGTCATTGCGTACCCAAATGCCAAAAAGGCGTTCGCCCGGATTGAGCAACTTTGTTTCCGCGAGGGATGCGGTGAGCTCGCGCAGGATATCCGGCAGGGCCTGCTCGATATCCTTATGCTCAACACTCATGTCGATGAGCTTGTGGGCGATAGTGATTTTTTTCTTGGGGGCCTTTGTTTCGAAAAACTCCTCCAGGATCTCATCTTCCGCCTTGATGGGTTCTTCCCGGTAGATGTAGGGCTCTGTTTTTTTGGCCGGGACCGCAATGTGAGGGTCCTTCACCAACAGCTTCTTCGTGGCGTTCCACCACTTGCGGTACTTCGCCTGACCGAGCAGGCGGCTGAGCACGCTCTCGATCTCTGTGTTCGAGGCCGTCGTCTCGGGAAAGCGCTTCAGGATCTCGCCGATCAGCGCCGTCGGGCGCTTCTTGATCATCTCGTCAATCGGCCCGGGGTCCTTGCGATAACGAACAAGAATGTCGTCGTCATCCAGGATATCCACCCGTTCCACGCAAAATTCCGGAGCCATGGCATGCCCGGCATCGCCCTCCTCGAAATCGATGATCAGCTTATTCTCCTGAGCGTCATACTGCTGAATCTTGCCAACGCCCCAGGCACGGTGAACGACATACGAGCCCGGCTGAAGAGCCTCGAGCTTGGCCCGCAACCGTTTCAGGCGGGGTTGCTTTTGAATAAGCAAATCGATTGCTTCTTTATTCATATAAATCCGGTATCAAACAAAAAAACCCGTCTCACGGGATGCAGAAAACCCAAGCAGACAACTCAACAAGGACGAATTTGACAGGTCAACACAAAGCTTTTCCCGGCACCGGGACCTCACCCTCTGGCGGAGATCCCTGGTGGCACGCTATCTGCGCCGTAAGCACCTATCTGAAGAAGCCCCAAGCCTTTGACACTATCCTTGAGCGGGCTCTCGAAGGGCTCGACCCGACAGAACACCGCCGCGCCTCATGGCTGGCGTGGGGAGTCCTCCGCGAATTCACTGCGATTGATGCCGACCTCGCCAAGCTCATCAGTGCCGTCCCGAAGCCGGCCACCCGCGCCCTTCTGATGGTCGGGGCCTTCGAGCTCAACTCCCGTTCACCGGAAGAGCGTCCCCCCGTGGTGCACTTCGCGGTTGAGGTGGCGAAGCGCCGCTTGAGACGGGGCGACATCGGCTTGGTCAATGCCGTCCTGCGCAAGCTGGCAACCAAGTTTCCGGAAGATCCGGCGCGCCGGGCGGAACGGGTTCACCCTCGCTGGCTGCTGGAACGTTGGCAAGAGACCTTTGGCCCGAAAGCGACCGGAAAGCTGTTGAAATGGAATCAGGAACCCCCGCCGGTCTACCTGCACGTGGCGGATGATCCCCCAACCCCTGAAGCGGTGGGCGAAGCGACGGCATGGAACGGCTTCCGGGCGGTGGCGGGCGAGGCAGACTGGCGTCAGGCCGGTCGCCTGCTGGCGGACGGACGAGGCTACATTCAGGATCCCCTCGCGCGCCACCCCGGAGACCTCCTCGCCGACCGCATCGCCTCTGGATCCACCCTCCTCGATCTCTGTGCGGCACCGGGTGGAAAGTCCTGGGACGTGCTCCGCCGCTGTGGCGACCGCATCCGCCAATCCGTCTTGGTCGATCTTCCCGGTGTGCGTTTCGCCCTGATGGAACAAAATATCGCGACCTGGAAGCACCCGGGCATCACCGGTCTCGCGGCAGATGTTGCCACCCTCGAGGCCGACGCCCTTCAGAAAGCGGATCTGCCCCCGCTCTATGATATCGTCCTTCTCGATGCACCCTGCTCCAATACCGGTGTCCTTCGTCGGCGACCCGATGCGAAGATTCGTCTCGCGAAATCAGGTCCTTCGGCCCTCACTGCCGCCGTCGCCCTCCAGGCAAGACTCCTCGACCGCGCGGCCCGCTTCACCCGCCCCGGCGGCCTTCTCCTCTATAGCACGTGCAGCATCGAGCCGGAAGAGAACCTCCAGCAGATCAAAGCTTTCCTCCAGCGCCATCCAACAGCGCAGCTACTGGACGCAAAAGAAAGCTTTCCCTGGACGGATCAACATGATGGCGGCGGGGCTTTCCTGTTGACCGTTGGAACCCTAGAAAAATAAGTTTCTCCGAAAGATCCCATGGCAAAACCACCTCTGAACGGCCACCTCCTCCTGTGGGGAAGCTGGGTTGGCAACGCACTCCTGACCCTGCTCGCCGCCTACGTCGCGTTCAGCCAACCAGAGCCCCTCACTCCGCTGACGATTCTCACGATCGCCGTCTGCATCCTTTCAGGAAACCTCCTTCCACTCGGGGCGCACGCCCTCCTCTTCCAGTGGAGTAAACTTGCGGTGACGGATGAGCACGCCGAAGGCACCCGCAGCCTGAAGGCGGCCATCGCGCTCCTAACCGAAACCGAAGCACGCCTGGGCGACGCCCGTGAAGCCTGCGCCAAGGCCACCATCGTGGCCCGCCAGGTGCCGGAACGGATCCGGGAGCAGGCCGAGGCCCTTTCGGCCAGCCTCGACCAGATCGATTCCAAGGCCATGGCCACCCTGAGCCACACCTTGAGCCGCTTTAACGAAAGCCTGGCCGATGTCTCCACCCGCCTCGAAGAAGCCCTGCCCGAGGCCAACACCCAAGCGAAAGACAATGCCGAGCGGGAACAATCGCTCCTGACAGCTTTGAGCTCGATCCGGGAAGACATCGGCAGCCTTGCCCACTCAGTGGAAGCCTTGCGCGGGATCCCAATCGCAACCCTGCCTCCCGACCCAGTTCCCGATCGCCCGCTCGATGACCGGGCAGCCCCCGAGCCCGCCAACGATGGTTTCATGGAGACCGGTGAAGGCGACCCCGACTGGTCGATCGGCGAAGTCGGAAGGGTCGACTTTTCGGACGATGACGACGAAGGGGATGAGGAGATCGACGAGGGGGAGGACAACCTCATCGCCGTCGAGGATGAACTCCAACAAGCCCCGAACCCCGAGCCCGCTGAAGCCCAGCCGATGCCGCTCCCACCAGAACTCGCTGCGGCGGAGATGCCCACCGACGTGCCCGCCCAGGCAGATGCCCCCGAACCCGAAGCCCCTCAAGACCTTCAAACGGAGCCCCCCGCGCCCGCGACGAAGCCTGAGAGATTGCGGAAGGCGGCAAAAGCGTCCGCTCCGGGCGAAGATGAGCTCTTCAGCGAAGACGATCTCAAGGCAACAGCCAAGCCCACCGACCCCTCCGCCGCTGTGCTGGAGGTCCATGCCATGATCGGGATCAACAACAAAGTGTTCCTCCGGGGCGATCCGCCGCACCTCGACTGGGATCAAGGCATCCCTCTGGAGCTCACCGGCATCGGCGAATACCGCTGGCAGGCGATGGATCTCGAAGGGCCTCTCGCCTGCAAATTGCTTCTCAACGACGAGCGCTGGGCCATTGGCGAAAACATCATCCTTGAGCCAGGCGAACACCTCTCCGTTCACCCAAAATTCTAAGCCCCTCTCCAGCCTGGATCATCTATGACCGGGCGAGCCCCCACCCCATCATGATTGTACCTCCCTTTCCGGCAAGTGACCCGGACACCGCACCCGTCCTCCGACTCTTCCCCACTCACGCATTGCGACCTTACACCTCTTTCTGCGAGGGGTGGACATTCTACTTTCCCGTGAACGGAACGCAGATCGAGCCTCAAGACTGGAAGGACGGGAAAGCGACCGAGGTCCCGGTTCCCGGGGTCTGGGAAATGCTGGACGCTCTGAAGTCGTATCGGGGTCAGGCAATCGCCCGAAAAATTTTCACCTCCGCTGAAGCGGGCCCGGCCCTCCTGAAGTTTGGCGGGGTCAGCCACACCTGCCGAATCTTTCTGAATGGCGAGGAAGTCGGCGACCACCACAACGCCTTCACACCGTTTACCGTGGCCTTGCCCGATTTACCGGCGGGGGAGCACGAGCTCTTGGTTCATGTTTCAAATGAACACGGCGAGCTCTCCGCCCTCCACATCCCGAACGACTATTACAACTACGGAGGCATCAGCCGGCCGGTGGAGTTGCATCAGTTAAAGGGCCGGATCTACCTCGAGCACCTCCATTTCATACCTTCGCTGGACGGGCTGAATGAGCCGCCGGTGGTCGATGTCCATATCCAGAGCCTCCTTTCCGAAAAGACCTACATCAACCTCTCCCTCTTCATCGGTGACGACCCGATCCACCGCCTCGAAACCTATGGCGTCACACCCGGATCAAACCGGCTCCGCTTTCGCCTCCCCCCGCTCGACCTCGAGCCGTGGAGCCCTCAATGCCCCACCCTTTATTTCCTCCGGGCTGTTCTTGAGCACGAAAAAATACCGATTGACGACCTCATCGAGCGAATCGGGTTGCGCACGATTGCCGTCAAAGGGGACGAGCTCCACCTCAACGGCGCGCCGTTTTACCCCGTCGGTTTCAATCGGCATGAGGACCATCCGGACTGGGGCTGTGCCCTGCCGGTCTCGCAGATGCGAAAGGACCTCGATCTTTTTGCCGAATTGAATGCCAACGCCGTTCGGACCAGCCACTACCCAAACGATCAGCGCTTTCTCGACCTGTGCGATGAGCGCGGATTTCTTGTCTGGGAAGAAAACCATGCCCGGGGCCAGCTCGAGCCCCAGATGCGGCACCCGCGCTTTCGCGAGCAATGCGCGGCCTGTAATGAAGAAATGGTGCGGCACCATTTCAACCACCCGAGCATTTTCGTCTGGGGAATCCTCAACGAGACAGCCAGCGACACCGCCTATGGCCGGATGTGCCATCAGGAGCAGTTCGCTCAAATTCGCAGCCTCGACCCCACCCGTCCGGTAACCTTTGCCAGTTGCCGTCACTACGGTTGCGTCTGCCAAGACCTGCCCGACATCGCCTCTTGGAACATATACAGCCGCTGGTATGGCAACGCCGATCCCACCGAGGATCTGGAAGGATTGATCGCGCGGATGGGACCGCTGGGCCTCGAAGGGAAGCCCCTCATCATCAGTGAATTTGGGGCCGGCGGCATTCCCGGATACCAGGACCCTGTCCGCCGCGCCAAATGGAGCGAGGAACGGCAGGGCGATATCCTCCTCGAATTGATAACCGCTTACGCGGCAATCCCTGCCGCCAAAGGGCTCTTCGTCTGGCAGTTCTGTGACGTGCGCGTCGACGAAAGCTGGGCTCTCCAGCGCCCGCGCACCATGAATAACAAAGGCGTCGTCGATGAGAACCGCCGACCCAAGGTTGCCTTTTCAGTGGTGGCCGAATGCTTCGCACGCATCCGCCGGGCGAAAAACCTTGCCTGAGGCTTCGGGCACCTTCCGGGGCGCACCCGCCCAACCCGCCAATGCCTTACAGCCAGCCGCGGAGCTTGACCGCTTCGGCCACCCGCGCAACCGACACCAGATAAGCCGCCTGACGCATGTGAACCTTCTGCTCCTCGTGCATCTTGAAGACCGCATCGTAGGCGCGCGACATATGATAATCGAGCTTCTCGTGCACTTCCTCAAGGGACCAGTAGTAGTTCATGTGCCCCTGAACCTGCTCGAAGTAACTCACCGTCACCCCGCCGGCATTGGCCAGAAAGTCCGGGATCACGTGCACCCCTTTTTCGTAGAGGATCTTGTCGGCATACGGCGTGGTGGGCCCGTTCGCCAGTTCACAAATCAACTTGGCCTGGATACGGGGAGCGTTCTGACGTGAGATCACATTCTCAAGCGCTGATGGGTAAAGAATGTCGACCTCCAGTTCCAGAAGGGAATCGGGATCAATCTCCTTTGCCCCCGGAAAGCCCCGAACCTGGCCCGTCTTATTCTTGTGTTCCACCAGAGCGACGGGATCGAATCCTTCAGGACAATAAACCGCCCCACTGGTATCCGATACGGCAACCAGCCGACCGCCGCCAAGAAGCTCCTGATGCAGGGTCGCCGCAAACTGCCCGGCATTACCAAACCCCTGAACGGCATACGCGCCGGTCGGGTCAATATTCAAACGCTCACAGGCATACCCCGTGCAAAGCACACCCCCCCGAGCAGTGGCGTCATTGCGCCCTTTCGAACCACCCAAGGGCAGCGGCTTCCCGGTGATAACTGCCGGACTCGAACGCCCCACCATGACTTCATACTCATCCATCATCCAGGCCATGATCTGCGGCGTCGTATAAACGTCCGGCGCAGGAACATCCCGGTCAAAGCCCAGCTCACGCGCCATGACACGCATCCATCCGCGCGCCAAACGCTCTTTCTCGCCGTCGGAGAGGTTCTTCGGATTGCAGGTAACCCCGCCCTTACCACCGCCCAGCGGAATATCGACAACAGAGGTCTTCCAAGTCATCCAGGCCGCCAGCGCACGCACGGTATCCAGCGTCTCTTCAACGTGCCAACGGATCCCGCCCTTGCACGGCCCCCGCGCATCATTATACTGCACCCGATAGCCATGAAACACCTGCGTGCTCCCGTCATCCATCTTCACCGGAATGGTGAACTTATACTCTCGCATCGGCCAGCGGAGCAATTCCCTCATCGCGGGCTCCAGGCCAAGGGTTTCAGCGGCTTCGTCGAATTGAGCCTGAGCAATGGCGAAAGGGTTTTGGTTCGTCTGAGTCATATCGGGCACCATGTGTGGTTTTAGTATGGACGGCGACTTCAAGAGAGTTCCTTATAAGCTGTCAACATTGGATAAGTATCGCGTATCACTCCCGGCCTTTGGTGGCCTTGCTTCAACGGGCCACTCCGGCCTGGACCGGCTCATGGACAAACTGCGTCTGGGCGACAACGTCGTCTGGCACGTGGATGATCTGGAGGATTACCAGACCTTCGTTACCCTAATGCTGCGCCGTGCCCATGAGGAGCAGCGAAAGGTCGTCTACGTCCGCTTTGCCCAGCATCCGCCCATGGTTACGGATGAATCCGGCCCGGTGCGCCGCTTCAACTTTGATCCCCAGGAGGGCTTTGAAACATTTTGCAACAAGGTCAACCTCCTGGCGGAAGCCGAGGGGCCTCGCACTTACTACGTCTTCGACTGCCTCTCCGAGCTGGTGGAACATTGGGGAACCGAAGAGATGCTGGCCAATTTCTTCCAATCCGCCTGCCCGTTCCTCTACGAACTGCGGACGATCGCCTACTTCGGTCTGCTCCGCCAACGCCACAGCAATCAGATGGTGGCCCGCATCTATAATACCACCCAGGTTTTTGTAGAACTCTTCCGCGCGGGCAGACAGCCGCTCCTGCGCCTGATCAAAGTCTGGGATCGCTATTCTCCAGACATGTTCTACCTCCAGCGACTTGAAGGGGACCGCCTCTGGCCCACCTTCAATCGCGACCGGGTCGAGGCGATGCTCACCGGCCCCGAGTCCTCGGGCCGCCCCGACTCCCCCTGGGAAAGTATCCACCAACGTCTCCGCCAAGCAACGAGCGAATTTGCCGGACCCGAGGAGGAAGACGTTGCCGTTCTCAAACAGGAATTCGTCCGCATGCTGATCGGCAACCACCCGATCTTCACCCGACTCGGTAACCGTTTCCTCAACCTCCAATCCCTCCTCAATGTTCGCGAGCGCCTTATCGGGGCCGGCCGAATCGGCGGGAAAGCCGTCGGCATGCTCCTCGCCCGGGAGATCCTGCGCGATGCCCAGGAGGGCCTGGACGATCCTTCCATCCTTGAAGGCCACGACTCCTGGTTCATCGGTTCCGACGTCTACTACACCTTCCTCGTCCAGAACGAACTCTTCCGCCTCCGGATCGAAAGCACGCGCAGCGACACCCTGAACCTGCCTTTCGAAGAGATTGAGGAGCGCTTCCTCCAAGGCTCGTTTCCGCCCGAGACCATCGCCCAGTTCCGCACCATGCTGGAGAATTTCGGCCCGGTCCCCATCATCGTACGCTCCAGCAGTCTGCTCGAAGACAGCTTCGGCGGTGCCTTTGCCGGAAAATACCGAAGCGAGTTCTGCCCCAATCAAGGCACTCTGGACCAGCGAATGGAAGAACTGACCCACGCCATCAAGCGGGTCTATGCCAGCTCGCTCGGACCCGACGCCCTCTCCTACCGCCGCCGCCGCAACCTCGAGGATAAGGAAGAACTCATGGCCGTCCTCGTCCAGAGGGTCTCCGGCACTCAGTACCGCCAATACTTCTTCCCCTCCCTCGCTGGCGTGGGCTTCTCCAGAAACCTCTACGCCTGGAACGACCGCATCGACTCAAAACAGGGCGTCATCCGACTCGTCTTCGGCCTGGGCACACGCGCCGTCGACCGCGTTGGTGGCGACTACCCACGCCTCATCGCCGTCAGCCACCCCCAACTCCGACCCGAAGTCGGAAGCGAAGCCGCAAAATACTCCCAGCACGAGATCGACGCCATCGACCTGGAGAGCAACGCCTTTGTCACCCTCCCCGTTCAGGATGTACTCAAATACACCGACTATCCAAATATCCACTACATGGTGTCCCTTTGGAAAGATGGACATCTGGAGGATCCCTTCACCCGCTTCCTGAAACCCAACTGCCCCTTCGTCCTCACTTTCAACAACCTCATCCGGCAGACCCAGCTCATCCGCCGCCTCGGCCAGGTCCTCGCCATCCTTGAACGCGCTTACGGCCGTGCCGTCGACATCGAGTTTACCGCCTCTGTCGGTAGCGATGGCCGCCTCCGCCTCAATATCCTTCAGTGCCGCCCACTCTGGATGCAAGAGCTCGCGGTCGAGGTCGACATCCCCCAGGACATCCCCGAAGAACGCGTCCTCTTCCGCGCCCACCGCGTCATCACCGGAGGGGTCGTCGATTCCATCCGCTACATCGTCTATATCGACCCCGAAGCCTATTCAGCCATTGATTACCCGCCCGACAAGAAGATCCTCGGCCGTGTCGTTGGACGCCTCAATACCCACCCCGCCATCGCACCCCAACGCTTTATTCTCATGGGACCCGGACGCTGGGGTTCGAGCAACGTCGACCTCGGCGTCAACGTGAGCTACGCTGATATTGATAACGCAAACGTCCTCGTTGAACTTTCCAGCGCCGGCCATGGACACGTCCCCGAACTCTCCTACGGCACTCATTTCTTCCAGGATCTCGTCGAAGAGCACATCATCTACGTTCCCGTTTTTACCGAACGCCCCGAGTGCGCCTTCGAAAGAAGCTTCTTCCGCGACGCCCCCAACAGCCTCGGCGACCTCCTCCCCGACTACACCACCCTCGCTCACCTCATCAAACTCATCGACCTCAAGAAGATGGGCCTCCGCGCCCGCCTCCTCGCCAACCCACAAAACCAGGAAGCCGTCTGCTACCTCGTTGAAGATGAGCCCACCCCCAGACCTCCCGAAACGACAGAGGCCTAGACGCGACTCAGCGGCCCGATCATCATATACCCATCATCACCACCAGGGCAACCGAGTATTAAAATCAAGCATAGTTATTCTGTAAGTCGCTGGTAATAAACGCGAAAATATTACATCTTAAGCTGCATAAGCGTTCACGCGTATGTTGTACAGTTAAGATGCTTAATATTATTGATACATTCTTCTCAGATATAACCGACCCTCGCTCGGATCAGAATGTGCGCTATCCCCTCGACGAGATCCTCTTGGTTGCGGTGGTCACTCTGCTGTGTGGCGGAGAGGGGTACCGCGACATGCGTGATACCGGCCGAGCCAAGCTTGGGCTCTTGAAAAAGTTCTTTCCTTTCAAGAACGGGATCCCGACCGATGACACCTACAGCAACGTCTTCAAGGCGCTGGATCCCAAACGGTTTGGTGACTGCTTTGCCAACTGGATGAACTTCCTGCATGGGCATGTCGAGGGGTTGGTGGCGATCGATGGGAAGTGCTGCCGGGGCAGCGCGAAGACCAAAGGCCAAAGTCCTCTCAATATCGTGAATGCGTACTGTCACGAACGCGGCGTGGTGCTCGCAGCCATTGACACGCCCAACAAGATCAATGAGATCACAGTCTTACCTGATTTGCTTCGAATGCTCGACTTGAAGGGCTGCGTGGTGACCCTCGACGCCATGGGATGTCAAAAGAAGGTTGTTGCGCAAATCATTGATCAGAAGGGAGATTACGTGATCTCCCTAAAGGGCAACCAAGGTAACCTCCACCTGGACGTGGCGGAGTTCTTCGATGCGCACGAGCAGACCGACCCGGACTTTGAGGAACCTGACTTTGTGGTCGACATCTTCGAGTATGAAGAGAAGAGCCATGGTCGCCACTACCGTCGACGCGTGGTGGTGACAGCGGATTTTTGCGGTGGATTGGAGCCCTACAAGAAGGATTGGAAGGGGCTTCGGACGGTCATTCGGCTGGAATCCTGGAGGACTGTAAATGGCAAGACGACCTATGAAAAACGCTATGCTATCAGCAGCCTTCTGCCCCAAGCTCGGCGGATCGCTGAAGCCATGCGCGGGCACTGGAGTGTCGAGAATAACAACCACT
>CAYOIB010000003.1:0-68201 GCA_964403935.1 uncultured Puniceicoccaceae bacterium
GAACAAATAAGCTCGGGGCCGCGGATGCAGTTGGCCCCATACACCTCGCAGAGCCCACGCAACAATATCTTACCTGGTAGAATATGTACCCGCGATGCATCCCCCCCGCAGGCCGCGCGTGGGCGCGGCGGCGGATTTCATCCTTCCTTCGATTTCAGGTTGATTCACTTCGGGATGGTTGAACCCAATTCTTGAAAAAAAGCCTACGGGACCCGGGAAAAACCCCAAGCGCAGGTGCCCGACACAAAAGTGTCCCCACTGCTATTGGCCAGCCTATGAGGCAGAGCCAACGCAACAATATCTTACCTGGTAGAATATGTACCCGCGATGCATCCCCCCGCAGGCCGCGCGTGGGCGCGGCGGCGGAAGCGTGGGGCGGGTGCAATCGGCACCTTGCCCTGGCTGTGTACGGAAGGGCTTTGAGCGCGGGGGCCGCGGGCGCGGAATGGGTTGGGACCTTCCGCGCGCCCGCGTCAGGGCGGATTACGTTCTGGATCTGCTATGGCCTCCCGGCGGGCCCACAGGCTTCCTCCGATCCTCCCGAACTCTCAGAAGGCCACGCGAACGAACTGCCAATTGTCACCCTGTGGAGGGGCGAGGACTTCAATGGTTATACGATCGACGCCGTCCGCTCCGGCCTGCCGGGTTGCTTCGACGGTGACGTTGTTCTCTCCGCTGTTCGACACCCATGTCTCAAGATCCCGACTCACCTCCACACGGAATTGATGCTCCGGATCATTGACCCGGACCTCAAAAGTGGCGGTAAAGAGGACATCGGCATCCATGACCGGGGCGACCTCAATGAATGGCCGACGGGTCGGATCTTTCGGATCCGAGCCGAAGAGGTACTCCTCGAGGTTGGAGAAGCCATCTTCATCGGCATCAACTTCGGGCCGTCCGATACCGGACTCCTTTTCCGCAGTCGTGAAGGCGGGCCAGGTGGCGTAGCTGGAAGACGTGACCGGCTCAAACTCCAGAAGCGAGTAGAGAGCAGCCCCAGGAAGGTCGAAGCGAACCGCTCCGTTGTCCAGGTCAGCTGAAAGGGTTGCCATGGGGTAGCCATTGCCGTCGAGGGCGCGAGCCTGGGTAAGGCTACCGTGATGGCGAAGCCAGACGGTGGCATCGATGCCTTCCATCTGCCAGGGCGTTTCACCTACCGAAACGATCTCACTCCCGCGGTAGCTCGTTCCCCCCGAGTTGAGGGTGATAGGCCTTTCGAGGTACCCACGGAGCCATTCACGGGTGCCCGCCTGGAGGAGGATGCGGCCCGACCGATGAAGAGGCAGGCCATCGAGCGAGGTTGCCACCACAGTGCCCCACTCATTGCGCATCTCGATAGAGATGTCTTCGAGGTCAACCCGACCGGCGTGAGCGAGCCAGCCCGCGAGGCCTTGGCTGCGTGGCGTATTTACAACGAGCCGACCCTCTCCTTCGGTGGGGTTGCTGGCATTGATACCCTTTGCCTGCCCCCAGTGGGTGGCGACTTGGTCATTGAGGCTTCGCACAATGCGGGCGTCATAATCGATGTAGGCATCGAGGTCGGGGTGAACGGTGTCTGCATCGCTGCCGAAGGCAATCTCCACTTTTCCGACAAGCATGGCGAGCGGGTCCACAGAGCCTGATCCGGAGTTGGGGTCGTAATCAAACTCTTGTGTGGGATCGCGCGTCGGATCCCACCCACGACTCTCCTGAATGATCGCTGGTTCCTGACTCGCAATGTTGCTCACTGTCCGACGCTCAACGACGGCGTTATCCGCTTCTTCAACATCGCCGCGCCGGTAGATCAAGGCGGCTGCAGGGAACTGTCCGGCGAGGGCCGGACTGACGAAGTTCCATGTACGCGTGCCGCTCTGCCAACTGGGCGCATCGGTGGCGAACCAGAAGATGGCATCGATATCGGTGAGCGCCCCGTAGGCGGCGACGGTGAGCGCGCCTTCGCTCTTGTAATGAATCGGCAAGGTCCAGGTCATTTCTGAAATGATACTGGGATGTCCTTCGACTTGTTTGTAGGCCACGGGGCTGCGCCTCGGGTTGTTTACGACCGGGACGGTGTAGAAGCGGTCGCCTCCGGATACAGCCGTAAACACGCCCTTCGTGCTAATATAGGCGTTGAAGTATTTATGAGAATCGAGAACCCCTGCCGCGGTATAGGTATAGTATTCGGCATCCAAAAGGTGCGCGTTGTCAGCCGTGTGCCAGTTTGAGGCAGTGAGAAGTGATGGTGCGCCCAGATCGTCGCGAATGAAAGCCTTCATCTCCTCATAGAAACCATACTGCAACTCCGTAAGGAATTCGATCTGATCGGCTATGCGGCGCTTCTTGACCGCGCTGGCTCCCACACCGTCGCGGGTCATATGCCAAGCTCCGAGGACGGTCATCCGCCCTTGGCCGATGGCATCGCGCGCCTGTGTGAGCTGACCGCCCCATGAACTGATAGCGGCGTTGATGGAGCCGTATTTCGCGACCAGAAAATCACCGAATGCCCGGTCGGCTTTCTGTGTCTGAACAGGGGGCCAGCTGCTCGGCTCAAAGGTATTAAAAAAGAGATTGTCCTCGTTCTGGATCTCTATGATGGCGACGGCCGGTTCCTGCCCGAGTGGCGTCTGATCCTCGTCATAAGGATTCGGGCGCACGAGCAGTTCTCTTGTCCAATTCTTATAGGCATTCTTGAAATCCTCATCAAAGAAGATGAGCCCAAACGGTGCCCGATCCGCCAGGCCGGGGTTGGCAGCGATCCAACTGGAGGTGTAACCCTCGATCCCCCACCCGGCCTGGATTCGCAAGCCGAGGATGAAGAAGTGGGACAGCTTGGTGTAGATCCCCTGCTCCCGCGCCGCCACGACAAGACGCTGGACATCGTCGATGGCGGCGCTGCGGACATCGCCCATGTTTGGAGCGGCGTTATTGAACAGACTGGTATGCCAACGGACCAAATTGACTCCCCGCTTGGCAAGAAACCGAACCATTGCCGGCAAATCACTGCCGGAGGGCACGCCCGTCGTGGCCGCCCAGAAGCGCACCGGTTCACCATTGCCGAGAATAAACTTGTCGCCATCGCGCGTGACAAATCCGTCCTGCCCGGCCCGGGTTTCATTCAAATAACGAAGGTCAAAGGCGCTCTGGCTGGTATAGGGGTCCGCTCCGGGATCAAAGTTGAAGAAGCCCGGCACCCCGGCTTCAAAGACGGCAGTCAAGGTGCGTGCCTGATCCATTGTGAGCCACAGCGGGTTGGTGTTCTCCATCCCGGCCGGGACGTCGCCCTGCCACTCCTTGAAGGCATATCCAAAAGCACTCTCGGCTTCAATCCGCACCTCCGCACCCAACGTGTAGCTGCTGAGCGCCGGAAAGGCTTGCACGCTGCCGTTTGCCCCGGCCCCTAGATTGAGGGTGAAGGTGTCCAGCGTCGGAACAACCGAAGTCGCGCTGGCCCCAAAGCGGATTTCATCGACGAACAAGGCCTTCTCCTGCCCCACCACACGGATGCGATCAAAGGCATAGTTGCCGTTTGCCGTCGCGGTGGCAGGCTGTGACTCAATCGGTGTATCCAATTCAGGATCAAACCAGATCGTGGCGGTGTCATTGCCCGGCTTGAACTCGAATCGGACCACGTAGAGGTGCGTCTCGCTGTCCAGGGGCGTGTCGCCGCTGTGCTGGAAGATGGCTTGACCCCATCCTTGCCCCATTGACAAACGGGAAGCCGAACTGTCGGCCAAAGCAACGACGGCTTGACCCGAAGACGATGCGGGATCGCTGAGGCGCACCAGCAAACTCAACCAGAGCGTTGTGTTGTCCGCGCTTCCGATAAGGCCACCATTGATGTAGTCCGCAAAGGGTCCCGAGGCGCGGGTGTCGTAGAGACCCGTCAGCCAGATCCCGCCACCCGCCGCTTCCAGTTTGTCGCCGCTGGTATCGAGCGCGCCGTAAATAAGGCTGTCTGCCCGGACCTTCAGGTCCACATGAACATTATCCACCGAATAGGCGCTGAGACCGGTGGACGCTGGGGGGGCGTCCTGGCCGGGAGCTCCCATGTTGAGATCGCGCTTGTAACCAGAAAAATCCTCATAGGCGATGGTCTGGGCGCTGACATGGGTGGAAGTGAGAACGAGGGTTGCCAGCAGGATAATCCTGCGGGGGGAAGCAAGGAGGGGGTATTTCATGGCCTCCCATCATGCGCAAATGCGCCTCAATGGGAAGCGGAACTTCCCTGAACTTCTTCTAGTAGAGTTTTAGCTTGGGCAGGTCCTGCCCATCGAGAAGGCCGACCGGCTGATTATCGGGGTCGACCACGATAAGGTCATTGATCCGGGAGCGTTCGAGTAACTTGAGGGCGTCGACGACCAAGGTCCCTGCGGCGATGGTTTTGGGGTTGCGTGTCATGTAATCGCCAACCCTGGCTTCCAGAACGCCGTCCATGCCCAGTGCCAGACGCCGAAAATCCCCGTCAGTAAAGACACCACACAACCTGCCGGTGGCGGCATCGGTGACCGCTGCAGTGCCGCACTTGGCCCGCGTCAATTCAAGGAGGACATCCTTGATGCTGGCTTCGCTCGTCACCCGTGCCATCCGCTCATCCGTTCGCATCACTTCGTGCACCTGCAGGACAAGGCGTTGCCCGATCGCACCCCCCGGATGAAAACGGGCAAAGTCTTCCCGCGTGAATCCCCGCAGGCCGGCGTAGGCCATGGCCAAGGCATCTCCCAGGGCCTGAGCCGCAGTTGTGCTGGCTGTCGGGGCCAGGTTGAGCGGACAGCCTTCATGTCGATAATGAAAGAGCAGGACCGCATCAGCCATGCTGGCGAGTTGCGACTGCGTATCGGCCGTAACCGCGACCACTTCGACCCCGAAGCGCCGGAGAGCTGGAAGGAGGCGCACGATTTCATCCGTCTCCCCACTATTGCTGAGGAGGAAAGCGAGGTCGCCCTCCATGCAAATACCAAAGTCACCATGGAAGGCCTGGATCGGATCCAGAAACATGGACCGCACCCCCGTACTATTGAAGGTGGCGACCAGCTTTTGACTGACCGGGACGTTCTTTCCGACCCCGGAAAAGATCAGCTTTCTCCCGTTCCGAACCACCCGATCAATTCGTTCCAGGATGGCGGCGAATCCAGCATCGAGGCCCGAGGAAGTCGCCTCAATGGCTTCAATCTCCCAGCGCAGGCATTTACGTGCCTCCGCCAAGGCGGCTTCGACGGGAAACCGAGCCGAGGATCCAGCACCGGTAGAAGGGCTCGATTCATTCATCACCGGACCCATTCAAGGGAGAGCGCGGCCGGGCGCAAGGCAACTCCACCAGACAGACATCGGCCCTTTGTGGAACTGTCTTTTCCAGTCTGGACTATTCAATGACGACGCAGCCCTCTTCCGCATTAAAGGCGTAGGTCCACCTATGAAAACGCCTGAAGTCAAGGCGGCGCTCCGCCGCTCCGGGATTAAAAAAGGAAGCCCTCCACCTGTGCCGGAAGGAAATTCAAGCTCTTATCCTATTGTGCGGATAAGTGGGTGCTCTCGCGGCGACTTTTGTCTTCCGGTTTACGGCATGACAGCCACCACCGCTTCCAAGCTCCCGTATTGCAAGTATCAGAGAAGAGCGCAGTGAAAATCTTCCGAACACTGCAGAGGGCCAAGTCTTTTAAGGTAGCGACAAGATTCTCTCGGTCAAACGATTTTCGCTGAGAGTCCGGAAAGCGGGTGCCCGCTCATTCAGAGAGATCGGCCGGGGTTCATAGCTCTTCGTCTTCAGGTGGGAGCAGACCTTGATATAGCGAGGGATCCAGCCCATGGATCACAGCTTCCTGCAGGGCGGCGAAGACGACATAGCCCCAGTATGCACGAGCCTGATCGGGGTCAGTCAGCCAAGGGCCGACAGCCCCCGCTTCGAGAGCGCTGTCCGGGATTGCTTTGAGCGCCTTTGAACGCAAAGCGAGGCGAATGGCCGAGGCCGCGCGCAGGAGGCATCCTGCTTCGGCTTCATCCAGCTCCACTGACCCCTGTTCGAAGGCGGCGTCCGTCAAAAGCCGATCGACCAGTTCATACTCTGCGTAGAAGTCGAGGCGATGTTCCTCCGCCAAAGCCTTCGCAATCTCGGCTTCGTCAGTTAAGGTGCTGCAGGTGGGTCCCTGAGGCTCTCCCCAGACATCACGGGCAAGCCGCTTCAAAGCGGCGCACTGGCCCCGCTGGAGGCGCAAATCAATCGATATCTTCACGTTCCAGAATAGCCGACAGTTTCCACTGATGAAGCTGATGGACAAAAAGTTCAGCCTGCTCACGGGCCCCTTGCCACACCGTCGAGCGCCCGCATTCATGGACTTCGAGCATGTGCCGCCGGGCTTTCTCGGTGGAAAAGCCGAAAAGACGCTTCAGCACCAGGACGACATAGCTCATGAGATTGACGGGGTCATTGAGAACGACGACCCGCCAGGGCGGTTCCACCGCGGTGGCAGCGCGTGCCTCAACCGCTGTTTCGGTCGAGGAACTGCTTGAACTGATACTTCCAGGCAACAAACCGACAAATTACGCCGCCCCCGCTTGCACTGCCAAGAAAGAAAGCCTTTCCTCCGGGAATGCACCCTTCAGATCCAGAGGACGCGTCACCGGCCCAGGAATCCAAGCCACCGGAGCATGGCATTCATCGATCAGCCAAGCCTTGGCCCCTCTCCTGGATCCTGATCATTGTCCTGACGTATATCCTGTTTCAGACCGCCTATTTTGTGCTGGTCCGAAGCTGACGGGCGCGGGGTTTAGCGGGCACCCGCTATTCCACCAGGATCTTGCCGGCCGCTGTTGGGCCGAGGGTAAGCGCCTTGGCCGATCCGGCTGCCTGGATGGTGGTGGAGTCGGCCACTTCATCGCGGTGGCGCACCTCGACGCCGCTTCCGGGCTTCAGGGCATTGGCTTCCACAAACTGCAAAAACTCCGCATCCTGATCTGTGATCCGTGCAACCCGCAGCGGCTGCCCGATCGGACAGGAACGAAGGCTGTCCAACTCCCGGTGCTCGAAGTCGCCCTGTGGCCCCGGGATGGGATCCCCGTGGGGATCGACTTCCGGATGCCCCAGGACCTGATCAATGGCATTCAGTACCCGATCGGAGAGCGCATGTTCAAGGCGCTCTGCCTCATCATGAATCTCTGTCCAATCCAGTTTCAGAACGTCGACGAGGAACAATTCAACGAGGCGGTGTCGCCGGATCATGCCGAGCGCCAGGGCTTCGCCCGCTCCGGTCAGTCGAACACCTCGGCGCGGGGTGTAGTCCAAGAGGCCGCGGCGCTCGATCGACTTCATCATCGTCGTCGCTGTCCCCGCTGAAACCTTCAAAGCGGTGGCGATTTTTCCCATGGGAACGGGTTTATCGACGTCGTTCAACTGAAGGAGGTAGATCTCCTTGAC
Organism: uncultured Puniceicoccaceae bacterium; assembly: GCA_964403935.1. Lineage (GTDB taxonomy): Bacteria > Verrucomicrobiota > Verrucomicrobiia > Opitutales > Oceanipulchritudinaceae > SLLG01. The sequence continues at coordinate 7,388 of CAYOIB010000003.1, forward strand.
GTAGTCTTCAACAGTCGATGTTGCCATCCGGGTAACCCAAAGGTACAGAGTGTTCGGGCGCAAACAGAAGCAGGCCGTGGCGGCTCAGGCCTCCTCGAATTTGCGATCGAAGAGCACCTTCAGATCGTTGAGCATTTCCTGGGCACCTTCGCCAGAAGCGGAAAACTTCAGCTTGGAGCCTTGGCCCGCCGCGAGCATCATCAATCCCATGATGCTTTTACCGTTCACCTGCTCGTCGTCCTTCTCGACATAGATATCGGCCGGATAGCGGTTGGCAATTCGAACGATCATTGCCGCGGGACGTGCATGAACGCCCATTTTGTTCTGCACAACCAGTTCGATAGTATGATCCATGGATTCAACGTGCATCGTTATCGCTTTGGAAGTAGGATTCCGATCGATTAGGTAAATGCTGGCTGGGGAAGCTTGGAAAGCAAATGCTTTTTCACCCCGAGGTGTCGCCGCGCCCAATAGCCCGGATCGCGACCGGCAGCCAAGAACCACAGAGGCATCAGACCGTCTCCGGAATGAAGTCCATTTGAACCTGCCAGAGCTGCGCATAATGTCCGCCGAGTTGGTACAGCTCTGTGTGAGACCCCTGCTCAATGATTCCGCCCTCGGAAAGAACGATGATCTGATCCGCCTTCCGGACGGTCGACAGCCGGTGGGCGATCACAAGGACGGTGCGATCCGCCATGAGGTTCTCGATGGCTCCCTGAATCTGCCGCTCCGTGATCGTATCGACGCTCGCCGTCGCCTCGTCGAGGATGACAAACGGAGGGTTCTTCAAGAGAACACGCGCGATCGTGAGCCGCTGCTTCTCCCCTTGCGACAGACGAATCCCCTTTTCCCCGATATTGGTGTCGAGGCCGTCAGGCAGCCGCTGAACGAATTCCCAGGCACAGGCACCTTCAAGAGCCGCCACAATCTCCCCGTGGGTGGCCCCTTCGCGCGCCAGCAGAAGGTTGTCCCGGACGGAGCCTTCGAAAAGAAACGGGTCCTGGGCAACGTGCCCGATATGCTGATGCAGCGCATCAAGATCAATCTCCCGGATGTCCACCCCATTCAAGGTGACGCGCCCTTCTGTGACATCGTAAGCACGCATGGCCAGGCTGGCGATGGTGCTCTTGCCGGCACCGGTGTGGCCGACGAGGGCGGTTACCTTCCCCGGAGGCATCTGCAGGCAAAGCCCCCGGATCACATCAGGACGATCGGGATAGGCAAAGCCCACATCCTCAAACCCGAGCGCCACCCGACCCGCGGGAAACGGCTTTGGGGCGTCCGCGTTCTGGATCTCGACCCGGGCATCGAGAATCTCGAAGACGCGCTCCCCCGAGGCACGCCCCGCCGCCAGCATGTGGTTAATGCCGTGCAACTGCCCGATCGGCGCGTAGAGCATATTCGCATACAGGAGGAAGGAAACCAGCTGAGGGAAGCCAAATTCAGCTGACCCCGAGAGAATAAAATACCCCCCGACCCCGATGACCACAACCGTCCCGAGGTGCGTGAGAAAGGTTGTGCCAGGATTATACACCGCCCACCGGTACATGGCACGGAGGGTCCTCGCTCGGAGAGCCTCGGCACGTTCTTCAAAGCGTGCGCACTCCCGCGCCTGGAGGCCAAACGTTTGAATCAGGCGGTTTCCCTGGATGTCCTCCACCAACAGGCTGTTCAGGTCGCCAGCGGCCTCGCGCACGCGCTTCCAGTATTTTCGCGAACCCCGCGCATAGAGAATCCCGACCCCAATAAGGATCGGTACGGGCAGGAAGACAAAGAACGCCAGCAAAGGATTTTTGATAAACAGGATAACGCTGGCCCCCAGGATCATTACAAAAGCGCGCCCGCCCTGCTCCGTGCCATCGAGCAGAGCCCGCTCGACGTTTGAAACATCCTCAATCACACGGGAGGAGATGTCGCCGCTCTTGCGCTGGTCATAGAAGGATACGGGGAGGCTCAACAGCTTGCGGTGGATCTCGCGGCGCATGTCCAGGAGAACCCGCTGCTCAAGGGTGTTGTTCACAAAGATGCGCACACCGTTGAGGGCTTCGCTGCCCAGGAAGAGCGCGCCGATCAGCAATGCACCCCACAGCAAAGCCGAAAGAGCCCCCTCTTCCTGCACCCCTTCAAGAATGTGTTCCACCGCTGCCGGCACCGCCAAAGTCAACAGCGTCATCGCCACGGCGATCACCTGCATCAGAATAAAGAGCCCCTTGTAGCGGGTCAGGTACCGCCCTACACGCCAGATTACATTCATAATCACACGGAACGTGAGTGGAGTTCCGGGCCTTGTCAAAGCCACCGACCCAAGAGCCCCGGCTCGATTCGGATGGCCCGAACACGCCGCCTGGCGCCACACCTGCCGTTCTTCCGCCGTCTGTGCCGAACCGACCGGGACTTCGGCAAACTCACACCCCCGGCAGATTGGTCGGCTCTTCCAGCCAGGCACTCAATGCAGCACGCTCAGAGCGCAAAAAAAAGCGCGTGCCGTTGCCGACACGCGCTTTGAAAGATCAAGGATCCGCCGCCTTTTAGAAGGAACGCTCCAGCTGCACGTACCAAAAGGCGGGGGCGTGGCGGTTTACCCCCGGAGTGGTTCCGGTGGGATCAAATGGATCAACCGGCGGATCGCGGTCGAGAATATTGTTCACCCCGACCGTCACAGCCGTATCCCAAAGACCCGCATAGGTGACGCTGGCGTTGAGCACAATCTGGCGCTTCACGGTATACTCCATATTGATCCATCCGTCATCCTCGGTCCCCTGCAGGCCGTCCGGACCCAGTGTCGACCCACCATAGATAGCGTGGTCCCGCTCCCCGATGTAGTTCCCGAAGAGGGCGGCGCTCCAATCTCCACGTTCCCATCCGATCCCGGCGTTGTGCCGCCACTTTGGATTATAATATCGCTGAAAGGCCGCCCAGGATTCCTCCGGACTGGGCTTGCTGGAGTAGTTCTGCAGGTAGGTCGTTCTCCAGTAAAAATTGAAGCGCCCCAACGCATCCGTCTCCAATTGATAAGCGAGATCAAAATCCCATGAGGTCTGGGTTGCTTTCGAATAGTTGGCATAACTATCGAGCAAATAAAGGAGTTGATTATTGGCCGGATTCCGCACCACCAGATCGACGAAGGGCGCTTCTCCCTGATGGGCGCGATCCAGAATCTCGAGGTAGCCATAGAGGTCGGAAACCTGGGCAAAAATATCCTTCTGATCGATGTGGAACCAACTGATGCCGAAGGTCAGCCCGCGAACCAGCTTGGCTGGCTCAAAGTGCAACCCGAGAAAATAGATGTCCGCGGTCTCCGGGCCCAGGGTTGGATTGCCCGATGTCCGGGTCTGGATCTGTTGCGTACTCCCTGTGACCGGGTCTGTATAGTGTCCCGATGTAAAGGTGGTGACCCCGGAATTATAGAGATAGGGGAGGTCTGGTGCCTTGAAAGATTCGCTGTAAGAACCCCGCAAGATGACCCAGTCAAAAGGCTTGAATTTGAAACCGAGCTTGGGACGAATGTCGCTCTTGAAGCCGCTATCACTGTAGTCCTCCCAACGGCCCGCGATCTGCAGCTCCAACATCTTGAAAACGGGAATGCCCAATTCAGCATAAATCGCGGTGACATCGCGGCTGCCCCTGCTGGACTGGCCTTCACCTCCATTGAGCAGCATCCCTGTCTCATTGAGCGCCGTTCGCGTATCGATGAGCTTTTCCCGACGGTGTTCCGCCCCCAGGGCAAGGCCCATCGGGCCCGCCGGCAGATCAAAGAGTTCACCCTGCACGTTGCCTTCATAGACCCAGAGCTCATACTTGGCCACCGTCGTATTCTCCACCAGAAGGAAATCGACCATGCCCGGATCATTCACACCCCAGTAGTTGAAAAACACCCGGTCCTGCACCGGTGCATTCTCATTCCACCCATAGCCACCCCCTTCGACCGGCACCAAGCCGAGGAGCGCCTGCTGAAACCCCGAGTCGGTGATCTCGCCACGATGGACATTGGTGGCTGTGTTCTTCGTATAAAGCGCATAGGCATCCCAACTCCAGGCCGACAGCCCGATCGGCTCCAGCTCGCCCTTCAAACCCAGAACAATCCGCGGCGTATCGGAGGTAACATCGGTGATCCGGTTGCCTGCCTCAAAGATCCGGCGGCCCATGAAGGTAATGTCTTCGTCATAAGGATTGGACGGATTGTCGGCCGTATGGGTCTGCGTTGTTCCGTCTGCATTCACCGTCGTCCACGATATCACCGCCGGCATGGTGAGGGTCGTCCCCGGATACAATCCATTCTCATTAAAGGTAGCGATCGTCGGTGCCGCCTGCACTTCCGCTTCAGAGCGGGCAAAGGACAGCTCGGCGTACCCACGGATCGAATCGGTGAAGCCATATTCTGCGCTCGTATAAAAAGAATACCGACGCTGCTTCGGGAAGAGATCCGAATACTCCTGATAATTCCAGTAGGGCCAGCGGGAATAAGGCTCAAGATCATCCAAGGTCGCATAACCATTGAGAAAGCCTGCCTCAGGCGATCGGAAAACGCCCTCATTCTCGCTGTCGGCCCAGATCCATCCCGGGGCACCCCAGCTGGAATGGGCATTAAACCATCCCGCTTCGATCGGGCTTCCCCACTCCTCCCAAAGGCCGAGGCGATTCCCTTCCGCATCATACTCAACATGCCGGGGATTCGCCTTCCATGCCCGCGACGACTGATCGGCATCCTTACTGAATTCGAGGTCCCGCGCAAAAACGGCATCCTGCTCATACCAGCTGAAAACACTGACCAGACTCAACCGGTCCTGCACCGTCCCTGCCACAAGTGAGAAATCTTTCTCTAATCCGCCGGTGGTAAAGTAATCCCCAAAACGGATCGAGGTATGGACGCCTTGAAAGTTCTGCTTGAGCTTCACATTCACCACGCCACCGACCGCATCCGATCCATAGATCGCCGAAGCTCCATCCTTCAGGATTTCGATACTCTCAATCGCGGCCATCGGAAGAGAATTGAGATCAAAAACCGTCTGCAGTCCGTCAAAGCCGGGCTTGGCAAACGGCGCGGCCCGGCGGCCATTGATCAGAAAGAGGGTATTATTAACCCCAAGGCCCCGCAGGTTCATTGTGCTCACCCCCGGGGTGAAGCTGATACCGGAATCCGTCGGCGTTAACGAGAAACCACTATTATACGAAAGAGAGCGCAAAAAATCACCCGCGCTGGAGAAGCCGGTGTCTGCAATCGATGCGGCGGTCATGATCTCCACCGGAGCCACCGGCTCGAGATCCAGGCGACTCACGCGGGATCCGGTAACCGTAAAGATGGGCAATTCATACGGTTCGATTGCACTCAGCGAAAAGGGCATACTACCGAGCAAAACGGTACACGCCATCCATCGGCTAATTATCCGGGAGAAGGTATTCATTGGGATTCCCTGTCTGTAGTAAATAGTCAGTTTAATTGTGTAAGCCCGATCACGGTGCGCATGGCCCAGAGGTCTCACAAGCTTTTTGTCCGACAGCGCCATGGCCTCAGCCCGCTTACTTCCACGATTCCAATGGCACCGAGCGGGAACCGGGATAACCTCGCGAACCGTCTCATCCTCGTCGGCCCGCCCCTCTCCAACCAACTGCGGTCCTCTCCCTCCGGCAGGCATCCGCAGCCGCTTGATCCCTGGAGTCCATGGGATGAAAGAAAAACCCATACCCCGAAAGCACACCAAAAAACGCACCAGATTCCCCAATATCATCTCATTCGCCCAATTAGAAACCTGCCCCGACGTTGTCGTTCGATGGGGATCTTGCCAGGCAACCTCACTTCGGCCACCAGCAGGGAATCCATCCAGCATCACCCAATGCCCCAAGAACTTCCCAGCCCACCTGCTTCAAGTCCGGATAGAGCGTTCACCAACGGCCCTCTTCGCTTCCGGCATCCCTTGCCCAAGCCTCCACCCGATCCCGGGATCTGAAAATGAAGAAGGCGGGCAGCCTACCCCTAAGCTGCCCGCCATTATTTTCTATTTCACTACTCCTTATTTACCCCAAAACTCCCTTGCGGGAAATTCGATGATGGCCAGACGATCGCACCGTCATCGTAGCAATGCAAGCAGAAATCCCAACATTTTTCCGCCTTCCCTAAAGCCCTGAGGAAGGACCACTCCCGACACGTCCCCAGGACAGAGATCGCTCAGCCAAGCTCCTTTAATACATGCCAAGCGACCAAAAACAACATGGCTCTCCCTTTTCTCATCATTTGCTTTCCCAGGCAGATAATTTTCCTTGATCGCACACCGCAACCTGTGCCACCGATACATCAGCGAGAATAAACGGAAGACTCGTTTCCCCCAATCCCTCAATAAATGGCTTTTGGCGAGCGACAGGCCAAAAAGCGGACCCACAGGTCCGAACTTACGATAGCGACAGACAGACAGAGAGACAGGGCGTGATTTGACAGCATCATTGCCCACAAGAACCGCCCTCCCGCGAGAGAGGGCGGTTCCCTTTTTTCAGGGGCACCGGTTGAGCAAAAATCACCAACCCCGCCTCCCCCGCCATATTTCCGCTTTCGGGTTGCCAATCCTCGAACTGTCTCGCAAAACCATCCCTCATCCTGAGGAGAGGTGACAGAGTGGACGATTGTGCCTGACTCGAAATCAGGTGTACCCGCAAGGGTACCGGGGGTTCGAATCCCTCCCTCTCCGCCATTAGGTATCGCGTTTTGCCCAGGATTTGCCAATCTGAATTGGCAAATCTGAAACCACCCTCAGTCCGGAGGAGAACCGGGACGCGGTCGCGGCCATGAACTCCCTCAAGAGTCGCGAGTCTCCATACTCCCTGAGCTTCGCCGTCGATTATTTCCTCCAGAGCTACCGCCCCCTGAGAACGAGAAGCCCGCTGGCGAGGCAACCATGGAATACCTAGAGCAGCGCTTCCGCGATTGCGTTCGAAAATTCATTTCCGATCTCCAGCTCAAGTCGATCAAGTCCGAGATGAACTGGTTCAAGATCAAGTTCGGCGAAAAAGCCGTTTCGGCGATCACGGTGGCCGAACTCCGGGACTACCTCGAAAAGCCCAAGAACCAACCGAGGAACCGGCCCCCCCCCGAGGTGACCTCTGTGAAGACGTGAAACAACCGTCGCGGCATCCTTAATACCTTCGCCCTCTACTACGTGGGAAAAGGCTACCTGGTGCAAAACACCGTAGCCAAGGTCCCGAAGTATAAGATCAACAACAGCCGCTCCACGGCCGAGACTCCACCGATCAGGTCGAGAAGCTCATGGCCTTCCTGGAGGCCTATACCGGCCCCAGCCACCGTCGCCCAGCCCAAGGGGTTCCTGGTGCCGTTCTTCGCCCTTGCGCTCTTCGCCGGCATCCGCCCCGATTGGAGAGACGGTGAGATCAGCAAGCTCCTCCCTCAGCACATCGACCTTGAGGCCGGAGTCATCCGGATCGAGCCCGCGGTATCCAAGACCAACGAAAAGCGGGCGATCGCCATCCAGCCAAACCTCCGGCTTTGGCTGGCGCGCTACCCATTGAAGGAATACCCGCAGGTTCCTCAGAAGAACATCGACCGCATCCTCCGCGAGATCCGGCAGAAGTTCAGCCTCGGTCACGACGTTCTCCGCCACACCTACATTTCGATGCTGGTCGACGCCTTCCGCTCCATCGGCGATGCCTCGCTCCAGGCCGGCAACTCCGTGGCAATCATTCGCCGCCACTATCTCGACTTGAAAACCACGGCGGAGGCCGACGCCTTCTGGCGCATTATTCCGGCAGGCACACAGTTACCGAAGAAAATGGAGAAGAAGGACGGCCGCTTCATTCTCCCGAAACCTAAAAGCGAGAAAGCAGTTCGTGGTAAAGGAAAGGATGCCCTGATTACTGCATAAATAAACAGTGATTTCATCCTGGACAACCAATCTTGTGATGAACAAATTTTCATCATGAGAAAAATACCTGACTCACCAAACAGCTCGCGGAGAGCCTCGAAAGGCAAAGCGGCTTCGACTTGGATCCGATCAAAGCGGCTTGCACCGATCGCGGGTTTGGCACACACAAAACGCCCGCCCACCTGAAGGCACTCGACATTTACGACGCGAGCTGTCCCCTCCAGATCTCTCATTGAGCGAGCAAATCGAAGAAGACCTCTGCAAAAAAGCCCCCAATGAAAGCACAACAAATGGAGGGAACATTAAATTCAAAAAGACAACGCCCCCAGAATCTCCTCAACCATCCTGCCGTGATTCTCTAACGGTTGGCCCAGGCTCTCTCATCGACGCCCCAACCTTTTTGACACGCTTTGATCGATCTGATTTCTTGTCTCGCTCAGTACAATCAGCGATCCCCATCCTCATGACCTCATCCAGATTCCACCCCGCTCCTGCCCTTCCCTGGCACCCCGATAAGAAGCTTGTGGTGCTGCTTTTTTTGGCGTGCCTCTTTATCCTGACCCCTATGACGGCATCCGATCGATCCACAGCCACCCCTGATTTCACCTTTGGAAATGCCTCCTTCTACAACCTGAATGAAGGGGACACAATTTCCTACATGGGCAAGGAGATCTCTCTCTCTGGAATCGATAAACAATTTTCGGAATTCAAAATTGAGAACAAGGTCGTGCGCCTTAAGGTAAGCAAACTTTCGACCCCCACTATTGTCGAAGGACTCCGCATTTACCTGGCGGACAATGCCTATGTGAAAAGTCTGACCAACTCAGAAAGAATTCATGGGTTGCTTGTCAAAGATGCGTTGATCTCTGTTTCGGATGCTTCGAGCCCTCTGCTCAATCCAAATCGTTATGCCTTTCCCATCAGCACACAGGACGGTTACGAATGGAAGCTTGGCGAATCGAGCCACATGTTCGCCTACCTCGGCCCCCGCTGGAACGACAGGACCCGTTTTCGTGCTCACGAGGGGATTGACTTTGACATGCATGACGGCCGGGGCATCGAAAAGCACCCGGTCGTGGCGGTTGAGGACGGTGACGTCGAATGGGCCCTGCGGGAACTAGGAGGCGATCAGAATGAGGGCAGCGTATTGATCCGCAGTGCCAGCCAACCCAACATCTACTACGTCTATAAGCACCTCTACTCCAAGCTGATGTTTGTGAATGACGGGGATACTGTAAGAAAAGGGGACACCATAGGTTACATTTGGGGGGACGGCATCTGGGGCCACCTTCACTTCTCCATTGTCTTTCGAGATACAACCCCCGCTTACCACGACCGCTATACCAACTCGATCAACATGTTTCCGCAAATGTATGAGCTGTGGACAGGCTCAAGCCAAGGCACCCACCTCCCGCGAACCGAAGGCAGCTTTGATTTCGGAAGGATAAAGGGAGAAAGCGGCAACATTCGGTACAACCTGGCTTACAGCCCCGTCCTCGGCTATGGCTGGGAAATCGACGACTGGTGTCCCGCAGAAGTTCTCGAAGCCATCCCCTACGAGAGTGACAAAGGATTTATCTTCCTGAAAAAGACATCTCACGAAGGTTCCCGCGCCGAAGCGGTGAATCCCAGGGACCACTTCGAGTTTGTCGTTGATGTCGAAGACGGCGTTTACGCTGTCAGCCTTCTCGTGGGCGACTACTACAACGAATCGTATCAGCGGGTCGAAGTCCAAGGGACCGATTTCGGCACCTTCGACCTCGAGGAAGCCGTCGTGGAGTGGACCGATGAGAAACAAGTATCCGTCGAAGGCGGAAAACTTCGTGTCCGTATCTACTACAAGGAAGATCGCGGGGCTGCCCTCTGTCACCTGAAATTCGCACGCCAAGGATAAGGGTGCTGCTCCAGCCCCCTCCCAAGGGAGAGCGGCCGAGGGTCTTCTTCACAGGCACCTCTTCTCAGGAGCGAGCGATCAGGTTACTGTTCGCCGCGTCGAAATCCTGGCGAATTCCCCTGCTAGGAACGAACGGTTCAAGCGACGGTGATCTCGGGGTTGAGGTAGACATCCTGGATGGCGTGGAGCCGCTCGATACCGGTCCGGGCATCGCACTGGAAGGCCTTGCGACCGGAGATGAGGCCGGTCCCGCCAGCGCGCTTGTTGATGACTGCAGTGCGGACGGCCTGGGCGAGGTTGTCTTTTCCCGAGGCCCCGCCGGAGTTGATCAAGCCGACGCGGCCCATGAAGCAGTTGGCTACCTGGTAGCGCGTTAGGTCGATGGGGTGATCCGTTGTGAGTGTGTCATAGACGGCATCATCCGTTTTCCCAAAATTCTCGATGGCGCGGAATCCGCCGTTATTCTCGGCCTGCTTCTGCTTGATGATATCGGCTTCGATGGTGGCTCCAAGATAGTTTGCCTGGCCGGTAAGATCGGATGAGAGATGATAATCCTTATCTTTTTTGAAGGCTGCATTCCGAAGGTAGCACCACAGGATCGCAGCCATTCCAAGCTCGTGTGCGCGCTGAAAGGCCTGGCTTGTTTCCTGAATCTGGCGAAGCGATTCGGGAGAGCCAAAGTAAATCGTTGCCCCGACCCCGACAGCCCCCATGTCAAAGGCCTGTTCAACCTGACCGAAATAGATCTGGTCATAGGTATTTGGGTACGACAATAGCTGGTTATGGTTGAGCTTCACGACAAAGGGGATGCGGTGCGCATAACGCCGGGCGACGGCTCCCAGCGCTCCGAGACTTGAAACAACGGCATTGCAGCCTCCATCCATGGCCAACTGAACGATATTCTCCGGATCAAAATATGCGGGGTTGGTAGCGAAGCTCGCGCCTGCGGTATGCTCGATGCCCTGATCCACCGGGAGGATGGAGAGGTAACCCGTTCCGCCAAGGCGACCATGGTTGAAGATCTGCGTGAGGGCACCGAGGACGCGCGGTGAACGATCCGATGGGGCCACGACCCGTTCAATGAAGTCGGGACCGGGCAGGTGGAGCCGGTCACGCTTGATCCCGTTGCAAGTGTGCTCAAGCAGGCTCTTCGCCTCGTCCCCCAGGAGTTCAAGAATTCGATCTGTCTTCATGATGCCATCGCCGGTTGGTGGTTCCTGTTTCTATCCCACCGGTACTTTAGCTTCTCACATATCTCAACGGCGAGGCCGACAAATATGGGAATCCATCAAAAATCGCCGAGCGGGCTCAGGCCAACGGCCATCGCCCCGCCAAGCAATTGATGAAACCATCAGCAAACGCACCGCCGAACGGCCCATTATGGGGGATAGCCTTCGGCAACGACTTCCGTTGCCGACGCCTTGTCTTCCAGCTTCTCGACATTCATCGGGGCAGCCTCAAGTATGACAGAAGGCACCTTCAAACCGCTCCCGCTTTTTAAAAACCATCCTTTCAGATTTTCAATCAACATTATGAATGCAGTGCACAGCCTGAATGACGCCTGGTGGTTCACCTGGCTCGTTGTCCCCTTCTTCATTCTTTGCGCTCGGGTCGCCGACCAGACCATGGGCACGCTGCGCGTCGTCTTTGTGGCCAAAGGCTTCAAGTACCTTGCCCCGAGCGTTGGCTTTATCGAGTCGATCATCTGGCTCATCGCCGTCAGTCAAATCTTGAATCATGTGAGCAATCCCGCCAGCTACCTGGCCTACGGTGCCGGCTTTGCCATCGGCAACTTCATCGGCATGACCCTTGAGGAGAAAATGTCTCTGGGCCGGGTCATTGTCCGGATTATACCCCATCGAAACGCTGATCGTCTGATTGAAGAGATGCGTGCCCAAAACTTCGGACTTACCTTCGTCAATGGCCACGGCGCCAAAGGACCGGTCAAGATGATCTTCTCGGCCATCGAGCGAAAAGAGATCGCCGAGCTCGTTACCCTGATCAACGACTGGAACCCCAATGCCTTCTACTCCATCGAGGAAGTGAAGGTCGTCCGGGAAGGCGTCTTCCGACCTGGCGGCGGCCGACTCGCCCTCCTTGGCTTTGGCTTAAAGAAAGCAAAGTAAGACGGCAAAGCGGGCAGCACCTTAAGAACAGTGAGGGCACTTGACTTTCCTGCTTTTGAAGTCAGCCTTTATCCATCAGCATTTTGTAATGCAAGCACCCACTGTTCAGATTTCACGACAACTATGTCGTGCACTGGCCCGAGTTGCCCCACCTGGGGTTCCCGGTGCCTGCTGCTAGACAGCCGAGAAGATTCTCGGGTTATGCGGCACCGGGTGAACAGCTAGTCTGAATCACCACGTTGAGGCGAATTCCGCCACAACCCGCCCAAAACCGGGCCCCTCAAACAACCGCCCCCTCGCCCAGGGTCCAGACATTCAGCGTACAAATCAGTCAAACGCGATCGGGATCAACCAGTAGACCCATAAGCCCCGCCTCGAAAACCGATCTGGCGGATCACCCATTTTTCCAAGCCGGAAGCACCTTCAGCCTTCTTTTACGCGATAGAGGCTTCACCGGCAACGCCCACTCCAAAATTCTAATAACAACTCATTAGCAAATACGATGAACACAAAACCTATTTATGTAACCAGCGCCGATCACCTCCGCCTGAAGCAGCTGCTCACCAGCCTCGCCTCAATGGGAGGGACGGGCAAGGCCCCTGCCAAACTTGAAGCGGAATTGAAGCGAGCGGTCGTGATCGATCCGACGGCCGCGACCGAGGGCCTGGTCACCCTGAACTCGGAAGTCACCATCCGCGACCAGGATACCGATGAACTGGAGACCTACACGATCACCATGCCGCAGGAAGCTGGCCGGGTTGCAGGAACCATCTCCGTCCTCGCACCGATTGGATGCGCTCTTCTGGGGTATTCGGTGGGCGACGAGATCAGTTGGGAAACGCCCGGCGGTGTGCGGCGCATCCGCATCGAGTCCGCCGCCCCGGCAGCGCTGTCCAAGCGGGTTCCAGCCTATTCTCCGGAGCACATCTTAGGCACCCGCTCGCCGACATAAGGAGCGTTAGGGGCAAATTACCGGAACGGCCTGGGTTTACGCACCTCAACTGCCCCCATAAGCGGGGGCAAGCTGGATGGACGAAGCCGGATCCCGCCCTCCGCGAAAAAGCCGAAGCCATTGCTTCGCAAGACAACGACGCAAATCCCTCAAGTGCATGCCTCCTGCCGGTGCAGGGTGCCTTGATCAGAGAAAGCATAATTAGAGAACAAGAGATCGGCCGGACATCACCATGGAATCTGGACTAAAGTTCATTCAAGAGCTTGCCATAATTCTTCTGGCAGCATCCCTCGGGGCAAAAGCCGCCCGGTGGACCGGTATCCCGACGATGGTCGGCTACTTGATTGGCGGGTTCGCTGCCGGGGCCTTGGACATGATGTTCCTGAACCTGACGGATCCTGCTCAGCTGAGAATCCTGACGCAGGTCGGGATCGTGTTTGTGATGTTCTCGATGGGACTTCAAACTCGGTTGAGTGACCTTCGCTATTTTGGGCCGGGCCCCTTTGTCGCCGTCGCTCTGACCGCTTTGATCATGTTCAGCCTCGGGCGCATAACGGGAAGCCTTGTCGGGCTCAACGCGGCCCAAAGCCTCTTCTTCACCGCGATGTTGATGATCAGCAGCGCGACGACGATCAACAAGTACCTGGATGAATGGGGCCTCCACCATCGCCGCACCGGTCAGATGGCACGCGGACAGACCATGCTGGAAACCGTTCTCGCGGTCGTTCTCCTCTGTGCGCTCAGCCCGGTCCCCGGATCAAATGCGGTTGCTGGCGGCGAAATCTATCCGCTACTTCTTCTCCGCCTGATCGCCTTTGGGGTCCTCCTCGTCCTCATCGGAATGCTCGTGATCCCATGGGTGTTGCGGCGCGCACGACCGGATCCGGACGGAGAACTCCAAACGATTTTTCTGATCGCCATTCTTTTCGGGTTCTCCGCGATGGCAGTCTTCGCAGGATATACCCTGGCGTTGGGTGCATTCCTGACCGGCTTGATCACCTCGGAAATTCCGCGTTCGCGAGCATCCATTCGTCTGTTCACGGGCGCACGCAGCGTCTTTACGGCAATCTTTTTCGTGGCTATCGGGATGGCGACGGATCTGCGGGAAATGGTCGGGTCTGCGGGGCTGATCCTGATCGGCAGCCTCGTCGCCCTTGGAGGCCGCTTTGCTGCTTCAGCCCTGGCGTGGATTCTGGCCTGCGAAGAGGAGAACCGCGCCTTGCGCATCGCACTCATGGTGACTCCCGCCGGTGCCTTCTCGCTGATCATCGCCAGGTTGGGGATTGAAAACGGGGTGCTCCCCCAGAATTTTCAGACGGTTGCCGTCGGCATTGTTGTGCTCACGGGCGTCCTCGGATCCAAGAGTATGCATCTTTCGGAGAGGATCAATGTCCGCGCACCCAGTGCCTTTCCCAAAATAGCCAGCGTTCTTCTGGCCTACCGTTCCCTGTGGCATTCGATAGGAAAGCGAGGGGGCACCCGTTTCCTTTGGACCTTTATCAAGCCACGGGTGTGGCAGGTGTCCAGAGAAGTGCTTTGCGTCACCGCGGTGCTCCTGGCTGCGCGGCCCTTATACCAACCCTTCGTCGCGGCCCTGATCCGCTTTGGCCTCGATGAACGTTGGCTCCCCCTGGGGACTTTTGTCTACTGGTTTGTCGCGGCCGCCCTGGCTTTGCCTTCACTCGTCGCGCTGCTGCGCAATCTGGACGCGCTTTCCATGTTGGTCGCCGACTTCCTTCGGATGCAGTTGGGGGAGCGCAGGAGAGGCCTTGCCATTCACCTGACTTTACTTCGGATCGTTATCTTTGGAGCGGTTGGGCTCTGGCTGGCGACGCTTCTTCCATGGGACCTCCTCGGACTCGGGTTCATTGGCGTTCTCGCAATTGCCACCCTCATCACCGCCCGCATGTCCTGGCGCTGGTTCATCCGGGTGCACCACCAAATGGAGCGCGACCTGAAGGAGATGGTCGAGCCGGACTACCACGGCTACCGCGCGGGTGCTTTCTATGCTTCTTCCCTGCGCTCCGCCAGAGAGGACTGGGACCTTCACCTAAAGGAATTCAAGCTGCCCGACCTCTTCTTTGCGGCCGGCCAGACCATCGGGTCGATCAATCTGAGAAATCGAACAGGGGCCACCATCATCGGAATCGACCGCCAATACCTCGCGATCAACCAGATAACACCACAGACGCAGCTCTTCTCCGGCGACACACTTTTTCTTCTGGGAACACAAAATCAAATCGAACGAGCGGTCACTCTTCTCGACCGAGAAGATGATAAATCCGGCACTGCGGCGACGCTTCATCGCGCGGTCCTCAACTCGCTGGTCATCGCGCCTTCGAGTTCTCTCGTCGGCCGGTGCCTTTCAGAGATTGACTGGTCGCCCCGGCTCGGTGTCCAGATTCTCGCTGTGCGTTCTGGCGGGCACGATCGCGTGAGCCCTCCGGCGGCAACAACATTATCGGCGGGAGACACCCTCCTCATTGCGGGGACCGAATCCGCCATCAAGGCCGCTCGGCAATCCACCGAAGAAGGTCCTTCCACCATAGCCCGCGAACCTCGGCCAAACCCTCAACCAACCGCCAGCCATAGCCGCTGACCCGACGACGCCTTTATGAGGCCTGGCCCAGCACCTCTTCCCCAAATCTTATATTCGATTATCAACTTATCATTATCGAGCAAATCTCCCTCGGCGCCCCAGACACGGAAGCAGAAGCAACGACATGAGACCCCGGCGGGAGCACCCGCGACCGCTTCGACAAAGAAAAAACAGCAGAAACCTTTTCATCCACCCTCCTTCCAGGGGTGGATGCTTTTTTGCATACCTCGGGAGCGCATCCACGTAGAGATACTTGCCTCTCAACTCTCATTTTACTGATGAGCTTTCGCCATCGCGCCAAGCGTCCGCCAAGAAGCGGATTACGTTCGAAGCCCGTAGCGATTGGCGATGCTGATACCGCTGAGCATCGCTCCGGTGATGCCAAGGAAGCCTTGGTCGGTTCCGGCAAGGTAGAGGTTGTCGAGAGCGGTTCGTCCGTCACGTGATTTCCTGGGCGAGCCGTAGACAGCACCATCGATGTGTCGGGTGAACCGCTTGACCGTCTTCGGGGTGAACATATCGACGAACTGGGTGTGCGCGCTGATCCCGGCCGGGTCCACCGAGGGAAGAAACCTCAGAGCAGCGTCCTGAATCCGTGGGTACCATGCTGCCTTTTGACGCTGATACGCCTCCACCTCAAGTTGATCCCAATACGTGAAATCAGCGAGTTGCGTCACCCGAAAGAAACCTTCGTCCAATGTCCGCTCACCGTAGTCGTAGTTGTTCGGAAAGCAGATGACACCACTGCGGAGGTCGACGGGATCCCGCGGACGTTCGTAAGTAAGCGTGTCCTGATTATTGAAGAACACGATCGTCTCCTCCGCCCCCAGCATTTTTGGCTGGGCGTCGAGCACGGCAATGGTTTCAACGAAACTCAACCTCGGTCCACTATCAAGAGACGCATCCGCCGGACGCCCGGCGAGGGCTTCGGTTTCGCGCAGGCCAGCGGTCGAGATGACAGCATCCGCCGTAATCATGGCCCCATCTTCAAGTTCGATTGCCGCGATGCGGCTGCCATCGACATGAAGCTGCCGTACCCCGCACTTCATGCGCCGCTCGCCACCGACTTCGCGAAAGCGTTTGAGGAGCGCACGGATGATGATGCGTACGCCCTCGAACGGACGCGCAAAGCCCTCCTCCAAAATGGAGCGCCACAAGATGACAAACTGATCGAAATCAACATCGTTCTCACGCGCACTCCCGTAATACAGGATCGGGCACAGAATCATGTCGGTCAGCAGCGGCGAACGGATGAAACCGCCAAGAACCGCCCGGGCCGAAAGCACCGGGGCCGTGTCGTCAAAAGGATCAAAACCACGCACGTGCTGTCGCAACGCCCGGAATCCATCGATCTCCCCGGGAAACGCCTCAGCCACGGCTTCTTCGAGAAAGGTAAAGCTATTGCCGAAAGGAAGGTCGACTCCGGGGAAGGCGATCCGGCTGCGGTGCTGCTCACAAAGGTCAAGGGCTTCGCGCCCAATACGAAGCTGCCGGAGAAGCTTGATCAGCGGGGTACCCTTTGTTCCCCGCGGAACAAAATTCGTGACAGCGTGTAGGCCAACATCGAAGCGGCGGCCCTCGATGGCATAGAAACTGTTCAAGCCACCGGGCGCATTGTGGCTTTCAACAATGAGCACGGACCGATCGTACATGGCCAAGCGGATGCCAGCGGCGAGGCCGGCCATACCGCACCCGACGATGACAGCATCGTAATGCGACCTGCTGGGAAGACGCTTGCTCACAAAAACCGGCTGCGCCCCCGCCGGGGCACTACGCGTTGACTGCCTTGAACTTCGGCGTCAGGTATTCCGCGCAGCTCTCAAGCGAGGCCAGCTGGGGATAATCCTCTTCCGGCACCTCAATCCCGTGCTTCTTGCGCAGCTCCATTACGATATCAAGGAAATCCATGGAATCGAGGTCGAGCTGGTCACGCAGTCGAACATCGTGCTTGAGACCCGACAAATCTTCGTCGGGGGCGATATCCTCGATAATTTCGAGTACCACCTGTTTGCACTCATCTTTAGTCATAATCTTGGTGCGGTGTAGGGAATCCATCTCACTCTGCAAACTTTTTTACGATCAGGCTCGAGTTGATTCCGAGCATTCCGAACGAATTGTTAAGAATCACGCTGATACCTTCGCGTGCTTCGGGCTTGTTGACCACTAGATAATCCATCGCGCAGGCCGGATCCAGATCATCGATGTTGATTGTGGGGTGCACGAAGCCGTCGTTGAAGGAGGGAAGGTTGCCCGCCAGCTCCAACGCTCCGGCCGCACCCATGGCGTGGCCGATATAGCTTTTTGTGTTGTTTACGCGGGGTCTGGAGCCCGCACCGGCAAAGACCGCCCGGACGGCTTCACACTCCTGAATGTCTCCCTGAGGCGTCGAAGTGGCATGGGTATTTATAATATCGACCTCCCCGGGCCTGAGGCCGGCCTTGGCCAAGGCCGCACGCATACAGTCCATCTGACGCTGGGCGTTGGGAAGGACGGCATCGACCGCATCCGAATTGATGTGGTGGCCGACGATCTCACCATAGATCTTTGCCCCGCGCGCTTTGGCATCGCTCAGGCGCTCCAACGTGAAAATCCCGCCACCCTCGCTCACGACGATGCCGTTGCGCCCCTTGTCGAACGGACGGCTTGCCTTGTTTGGGTCCTCATGAAAAGCCAGAGCACCCTGACTCTTGAAGCCGGCAAAGATCCCAAAGGTGTGAATGGATTCACTAACCCCGCCGACCAGGGCGAGATCAACCTCCCCCATCCGCAACATGAAATAGCCCTGGATAATCCCTGCATTCCCCGCCGCGCAGGCCGCACCAATAGTATAGTGCGGGCCCGTAATGCCCATATTCAAGGTCACCTCTCCGGCAGGATTGTTCGCCACCGTCCGCGGGTTGTGGTGGTGCGTCCAATACTTGGTGTCGTAGTTGAACTGGGAAATATTGAAAACCTCGTTCTCCGTCTCGACATTCCCGTGTTCGGTGATGCCGAGGTAAACGCCGACACGTGCCTTCTCGACCGCATCCCAGTCGAGACCGCTGTCCGCGACCGCTTCCCGTGCACAATAAATGGCGATGCTCCCGGCGCGCGTCCCATTGCGCAGTTCCCGGCGCCGCTGCCACTTGCCCGCATCGAAGTGGCAGACGCCGGCATGGACGCGCCCCATATAGCGGATGTCTATATTCTCAATCCGTGCCTCGCCCTTGAGCAGGCCAGCGCGCAGCGTCGCCAAATCATCCCCCAGAGGCGATGTAAGCCCGCAGCCGGTAAGGACAATTCGTTGTGCATCGTTATCAGCGTCCATATCAAGTCGACAGCAAATCGCCGCCAACCTGGGGCGATGTCCACAAGTGTGGGAAGAGAATCCGGCCTGCCATTCAAGTCAACCCCAACGAGTGGTGTCCTTGACACGAAGCGGTCACTCTCTACGTTCACGCGTTTCCATCTACCATGATTACCTGGTTCCAAACCTTCTTCCTCAAGCACAACAAGTGGCTGTTCGGGGCGCTCATTATCGTCATTACCGTGACCTTTGTCCTGACGGTCGGCCCACAGGGGATCTTTGACGGGCGGGGTTCGTTCCAGACAGAAAAACGCGACTTCTTTGGCTACAACCTGAACTCAGAAATCGACCAAAGCCGAATGTTTCGCAACGCCGAGCTCAGCGCCCAGCTCAACCCGCAGATTCCCTTTCGCGGAGAAGCGTTGACTCAATACGCCTTCATGCGCGTGCGCGGCCTCGCTCTGGCGGAAGATCTCGGCATCCCGCAACCGGATCGGGCAGGGCTCGAAGCCTATGTCCAGAGCCTTCCGGTTTTCCAAAACCAGGAAACCGGCGCATTCGATCCCGAGCTTTATACCCAGGCCACCGATTTTCTTCGTGATCGGCTGCAGATCAGCAATGCCCAGCTCGCCCAGGTGTTGCGGGAAGATTACCGTATTCAGAAGGTCGTGAATGCCCTCGCAGGACCCGGCTTTCTCGTCGCCTATGAAGGACAACAGAACCTTCTCGACGAACGCTCCGGCTACACCGTCCAGATCGCCCGTTACAACTTTGAAGACTTTGAACCGGAACAGGAAACATCCGAGGAAGACCTCCGCTCCTTCTACGAAGAAAACCCCGCTCGCTATGCCATTCCAGAGCGGATCCAGGTGCGCGCGGTGCAATTTTACGCCGACAATTTCATTGCAGACGTCACCGACGCACCGGCTGAAGCCGATCTAAACCGGATTTTTCAGCGCAACCGGTTTCGCTATCAGGCGGAAATGCCGGGGTCTGAGGACGGTGAAGACGCTGAGCCTCCCCAAGTCACCCTCGAGGATGTCCGTGAGCAGGTGGAACAGGATTGGCTCCTCGAGCGCGCGCGCCGGATCGCAGAAGAACGCTCTGAAGTTCTTATCGATACACTGCACCGCGAGGGTATTTCCCGCGACAGCGGGCGCGTCGATACACTGATCGAGGAATTGGGAGGAGTCACGACCCCGGTCTCGCCCTATTCGCGGGACCAGCCTCCGACAGCCCAGAGCCTTCCGCGCCCGCTTTTCAACTCGATGTGGCTCTATCAGGATGGTGGCCGATTCTTCTCAGACCCTGCACAGACTCGCTCCGGAGCGGCCGTTCTTCTCTTTGAAGAAGTGATACCTGAACGCCAGCCTTCATTTGACGAAGTGGCGGATAAGGTCGAGCAGGACTACCTTAACCGCGAACGCCGCCGTCTCTTTTCCGAGCACCTCACGGAACTGCGCGAGCAGCTCGTGGCTGCCAGCGAATCGGATTCGAGTGATTTTGCCCAGGCAGCGGAAGCACTCGGGTTCAAGGTCGAGGAGCCCCAGGCCTTTGAAGGCCATGCAGTTCCCCCGACCCTCCGGCAAAACCGCCTCTGGGATGATGCTCGCTTCCTGGAAACAGGCGAATTTTCGGAACCTGTTCTTCAGGCCAACGCCGGCTACATCGTTCGCATGGTCGAGCGCAACGTGCCCGAGATTGAATGGGATAGCGAGGAAGTGGTCAGCCGCCTTCAGGAACAACGTGAAGAGACGAAGCTGTTTGCCGGTTGGATTCTTCTGAATCAGCTCATGGAACAGAGCCTGCAGGCCATCACCCCGCCCTCCGCCCCGTTGGAATCCTGAAGCCGTCTCGTTTCAGGAAAGTCACCTGAGGCGACAAGCAGCAGATTTTCTTTTCGACCGGGGCTCAGCCAGAGCCCCGGTTTTTTTGCCTCCAACTCAGGCATTCTGCCTTTGGACGGCCTTGTGCTCCCGCAGGATTTCACGGGCAGCTTCCAGCGGTCGATCCGTCCGGTCAGGTGGCCATCCGAAAATCTCTTCAAACGTGGCCGCATCGAGCACGCCCGAATGCCGCCGTTGGAGAATAAGCTCGGCCCGCTCTTCGACGGAAAACGCCACCTCGACATCGGGCTCCACCCCCACCTTGTCGATCGATCGGCCGCTAGGAAGGTAGTAGCGCGCGGTGGTCTGCCGCAGGGCGTCTCCGGTGCGGAAGGAGTAGATGCTCTGCACGCTCCCCTTCCCAAACGAAGTGGCCCCCACCACGGTGGCACGACCGGCATCCTGCAGCGCACCGGCCACAATCTCGGCCCCCGAAGCACTTCCCTCGTTCACAATCACCACCACCGGCACGCCCGGCAGGCGACTCCCGGCACTCGCTCGAAATTCCTGCCGCTCCCGCTGGGAACGTCCCTCGATGAAGGTGATCAATTGGCCCTGCGGTAAAAGGGCATCCGCGACATCCTTGGCTGCATCCAGCAACCCGCCGGGATTGTCCCGCATGTCGATGATCAGACCTTTGACCCGCTCCTGCTCAAAGCGTTCCAGTACACCCTTGACCTCCGCCGCCGTCTGCTCCCCAAAGTGGCGAATCGCCAGGTAACCAAAGCCTGCATCGTCGATCGACACTTCACGCACGCTCGCCAACTGGACGGGCGAACGGACCAGCTCCACCCGGCGCTCTTCTCCCCGATGGGGGCGGTAGAAGGTCACCAAGACGGATTCCCCCGGCAAACCCCGGAGCCGCTCCGAAATCTCCGTCACACTCCAGTCGCGGGCATCCTCACCCTGCACTTCAACGATTTGATCGCCCGCTTGCATATTCGCTCCTTCCGCGGCACCTCCCTCGAACACAGTGATAATTGTAACCCGCTCTCGAAGGCGCTCGATCTCGACACCGATGCCCACATACTGCTGTTGGGTTGATTCCGAAAAGCGGTCAAAATCCTCTTTTGCCATGTAGCGGGAATGCGCATCCAACCCGCTCATGATGCCTTCGATGGCCGTTCGTCCCAGCCGCTCATAGGACACATCCTCAGCATCCACATATTCCGCGTGCACGAGGCGCATGACAGAGCTGACCTTGACCATGGTCTGCCAGAATGGGCTGCTGATGATCCAGAGCACGACACCAATTCCAGCGATCAGTGCGCCCAGGGGAGGAAGGATTCTTTTGACCATAGAGGGAAGAAAGGGAGAAAGATACACCACCACCGCACCCACGCGGAAGCGTCAAAATCGAAAATCGAGCGAGGGGAAAGGTTGCGGGATGCATGGTTAGGGCCCGAGATGAATTGATGGATGCAGCGTCGTGCCACCCGGTCGGCCCGGAAATGCGCGCCGCCCTGCTGGATCGCGCCGATCCATCGGGGCGGCTGGGCTTCGATACCTTCGTCGAGGTGGTGCTCTACCACCCGCAACTCGGCTATTACCAGCGTGAGCAGCCCCGGATTGGGCGTTCCGATGGGACCGACTTCTATACCGCCTCCACCTTGAGCGAATCCTTTGCCCCGCTCGTGGTGGCCGCGGCCAGGCATCTTCTGCCCCAGGGCCTTGCGCCCATGGACTGCACCTTCGTCGAGATTGGAGCAGAACATCCCGGCGGAATTCTCGGCCCGCATCCCCACCCTTTTCGCGCCGCGACTGCATTTTCCCTCGGGGAGCCATGGACCCTTCCCTCGCCGGCCATCCTGTTCTCAAACGAACTCTTTGATGCCCAGCCTTTTCGACGCTTCCTCAGAATGCACGGCAAATGGCGGGAGCGGGGCGTGATTGTCCGTGAAGAAGGCCTCGGCGAATGTCTGCTGGATGAACGCACCACACACCCAGATGAATTGCCGCAGGCTGCGCCAGACGGCTACACCTACGACCTCCCGACGGGGGCTCAAGCCCTTGCCAATAAGCTGACTGCGATGCCTTGGAAGGGCGTCTTTCTCGCTTTCGATTATGGGAAGACAGCAGAGCAGTTGGCCACCGAACATCCAGAGGGTACCGCCCGGGCCTACTTCCGGCACCGCCAGCACAATGATCTCTTGGCCCGCGCGGGCCATCAGGACTTGACCTGCCATATCTGCTGGGACCCCCTCATGACAGCCCTTGAGAAACACGGCTTCCACTCCATTCAGCTTGAGCGGCAGGAAGCATTCTTCCTGCACCACGCGGCAGACGCGATCGCGCACTTTGTCGCAGCCAACCCAAACGCCCTCTCAACCCCGCGCCGCCAGTTGATGGAGCTTCTTCATCCTCAACACCTGGGAGCCCGTTTTCAGGTGCTCTCCGCGATTCGAACTTGAAGCCAACGCAGGGAGAATCCCTGCCCTGCATCCGCGCTTGCCCTCGCCCTTCCAGAAGTCTTTTCTCTGGAGCACCATGCATGCGGCACCACAACGTCCCCGCAAAGGATTTTCCCTTGTCGAGCTGCTGAGTGTTATCGGCGTGATCGCCATCCTGATCGCGATCCTCGTTCCCGTGGCAGGGAGCCTCATGGAGAACGCCCGGCGAACAGCTGCGGCCAGTGACCTGCGCCAGATCGCTCTCGCCTACCACAGCTACTCGCAATCCGGAGCCCGCCCGCGTTCGATTGACGCCCCCTCAATCCATGAATGGGCCCGGGTTCTCGCTGAGCGCGGCAACCTCAACTCGCCCGATCTCTATATTCAGAATGATGACCCTTTGGTCGAGCGGGCGGGGAGGCCGCTCCCGCTCACTATCGCAACCCCTCCAGAAGGCGGCAGCGGCGGCCCATGGGTGCTCAGCCCGGAATTCGCCCATTTCCCTTTGAGCATTGTGGTGGCCAACCGCCTCGCCTCCCGCGCCGATCCAGCAACGACCCCGGTCGCCTGGACGCGCGGGCTCCGTACCGACGGGCACTGGGCCTCGCTTGACGATGAGAATCCGGGCGTTTACGGGGACCAGGGAGGACACATCGCCTTTCTCGACGGGCGCGTCGTTTTCTATCGGGACCTGAACGAAGACGGAGGGCAACTGATCCACTTTGTTACCCGCCAGCGGACCGCGAACATTCAGGAAGCATTGAATCCCGGTGCACAAGCACTCGACTCAAACGGCCGGGTTTTCTAGACCTTTCCTATGCTCCAGAAAGGATCCGATCGGTTTATTCCAAATCACGAGACGGTGCTTCGTGCCGCCGCTGAGCTCCCACCAGCGGACGAGGCCACAACCGCAAGCTACGAGGTGGCGATCGCCGAAGGTCGCACCCTCACCTTCAAACGAATCAAGTTGAAAGACGCGAGTGGGCGCGGCTATCGCTGGATCTATGACGGGAAGATTCTCGTCCAATAGTTCTGGATCCTGAACACGCCCCGTGCGAGCCCCCCTTCGCCATGAAAAAAAGATCCGCATCGTCCGAGCAAGCCCGAGAGATCAAGAAGCGTATTATCGAGATTCTCAAGAAGGGCCAGACCCAGGCAAAGGCTGCCGAAGCCACCGGCACCACCCGCCAATACGTCTCCTACATTGCGGCCGCCCACCGGCAAAAAGGTGATGCTATCTTCGACGCGCGGCCGGGTCGCCGGAAAGACCGCCCGCTGACGGAGGCACATATCCGCAGCCTCTACAAAACCATTACGGAAACCAAGCCCTCGGATGCCGGGATGGAAGGCGACGCTTGGACGGAGACTCTCGTCAAGGAGTGGTTCCGGAAGACCTTCGAGCGGACCATCACCCGGCATCAGATTCGAAGGTTCTGCATGACGAACAACCTTCGATTGAAGCGCGAACGCTCGACGGACGAATTCAGCGCTTACTTTGATGAAGCAGAAGACGACAATCCCGAAAACGTGCAGGAAGAGCCGCATGAGGGAGCTGATATTGAACCGTTCATCAACAGAGACGGCTCCCTCGACCTGGAGGGGATGCGCGCAAGCCTCGCCATCACTCAGGCAAAGCTCGCAAAGCGAGGCATCAAACCCCTTATCAACCTTCCAGGTGTCCGCACCGGCAAGCACAGCAAGCAACGAAGCACGCCCTTCACGCCAAAGAAGAAGCGAAAGAGCTGACACGTCCCCCGCTCTGCCTTCAGCGATGCGTCAGTAATCCGACGTCTCAATCAAGCCCGGCAAGATAACGTCCCAGCAGGGCCATGTTGGCCTTCGCATCGAAATGGTCCTCCACCCACTGCCGGGCACCCTCTTGCAGCCGAAGGTAGAGCGCGTCGTCCTGCGCCAGCCTCACCAGCGAGGCGACCGCCTCAGATCCCGCAGCCAGCATCCCTGTTTCCCCATGGAAAACCGCTTCCGCGACGCCTCCCACGGGGCTCGCGACCACGGGAACACCCGCCGCCATCGCCTCCGCTACAGCGTTGGGCAATCCAGCACGGTCGCCGCTGCGCGCCACCACTCCGGTGAAAAGGAAGACATCGGCCCACGCCAAAGCGCGCTCCACATCCTCGAAGGGGCGTTTGCCCTCGAATCGCACCCACTCAGAAAGTCCGGCAACGGCCACCTGCTTTACCGTATCGCGCTGGGTTGGGCCCTCCCCGATAATTCGCACGTCAAAACGGTGCCCGCCGGCGACCAAGTCACTCAAAATGCGGATCAACTCCCGATAGCCCATTTTCTCGACGAAGCGCCCGACACACAAGATCCGAAGAGGCATTCTCTCGGGTCGCATCGGATGGACCGGAGGATGGACCACCAATCCTCGCCGCAAGAGGAGAATTCGATCGCCCGGAATACCCAACTTGAGCAGGCGTTGTCGCCCGGCCTCAGTAGACGTGCGCACCCAACAAGCCGCTGCTCCCTTTTCCCGGAGGAGCCAATCCCCACCGTCCTCAAAGAGATCATAGGCATGCCCGCCGAAGCTGAAAGGCAACCCTATGAGCCGATGGAGAAGCCAGGCAGAGGCTGCCGGCAAGCCACCCCAGACACCGTGAATGTGGGTGTAACCCTTCGCCGCCAGGCCCTTCGCGTGAATGAGAGCAAAAGCCATTCCCAAGAGGTTCTCGCCCACATTGAGGGCGGAGGGCATCGCTCGCAGGCTCATCGCCTCAGCAAGCTCGGCCAAGGCGGCAGGACGCCGCATCAGCCAGTAAGGAATCCACCACACAAGCTTCACAAGCTCCCACAACCCAAAACACCGAATGCCCGAACCCCCACCACCCCAGATGGAAACGAGGTCCAGGCGAACCCCCGCCTGCTGAAGCGCCTCCACCTCACGTTGAAGAAAGGTTTCGGTCGGTGCCGGAAAAGTGGTGCACACAAACAGGATTCGCGCGTCCTCCATCCGGGGCACAGCGTCGAACGCTTCAGTTGGCAATGGGCGAGACATCATCAGACCGCACCTTGGCACAGGCCTGAGCGCCTTCAAGAATCTCTTGAACGAATGCTGCCGGCGTGTCCTTGGCATCCAGCGCGCGAATGGAGGCCAAGACCTTCGCATAAGCCGTCCCCCGCTGCGACCACTCCGCCAGGACTTCGGTCAAATCACTCGCTTTCCTAACGATTGCCGCAGCCCCTTTGTCCGCAAGGTAAGCGATCGTGAGGCGCTCTTGGGGCATGTCACCGCCCAGCGTATCAAAAAGGACCGGACACCCGAAGTGAATGGCCTCGGCCGTGGTATTCGCCCCGCCTCGAGTCACCACACAATCCGAGACTTGAAGGTAGTGGTGCATCCGTTCGCTGTAGCCCTCGAAGTGAAGTGCAAGTTCCGGGTGAGCCCGCTTCCATGCCTTCAGACGCTTCAGCGCGCGACGGTTTCGCCCGCAAACGGCGAAGACCTGGACACGGTCACACAAGGGAAGCAAGGCGTCCAGAAAGCGTTCGTGGTGATTGGCTCCATACCCACCGGTAGCCAGAAATACAGTGAAACGATCTTCATCGAGGCCCTCAAGGGATGCTCGAAGTGCCCGTCGCTCAGCTGTTTCCATCGGGGCCACGAAAGCTTCCGGCGGAAGAAACTTGCAAACAAGCCGGGTGCGCGCCTCCGGAATCCCGAGAGCCAGAGCCGTTTGAAGAGCTTCAGGAGTGCGGGCACCATAGAGATCCGCCGTTGGATTCACCCAGTTCCGGCTGAACCCATAACCCCCGCTCCACTCCCCGCTGTAGGTGGCACAAAAGACCCGCTCCGCTCCCAGAAGGGCGCGCGCGTCCTCGAAGTAACCGCGGTTGGTGCTGTCATGAAAACTCACTACAACATGAGGACGATATTCAGAAATCAATCTCCGGTAATACTTGCCCCCAAAACTCACCTTCCCATGGTGCGTCCCCGCCACCACCTCAACGATATGCCAGTAGATATGATGTAATCGCGGACAGAGCCGCTGGATGAAATTGTAGAGCCAGACACCGAAGCTCCCCAGCCAACTGCTGTCCTCAATGATATGGGCAATCCGCACGCCGACTCCCGGAGAAAGCCTTCGCACCCAGGCGGCAAAGGCTCGGGCGCGCATGTCGTGGCCGCTACCCGTACTGGAGGTCAGCACCAGGAGACGGACGGGATCATCCGCCTCAGAGGTCATTGGAAAAGCGCGAAAAAACAAGGCTGACATTCGCACCGCCAAAGCCGCTGCTGTTGGACAAGACAACCTCCGGTGCCTCATCCAGCGTCTCCAGAGGAAACGTCAATCCCAGCGCCTCGGGATCCGGATTCTCGAGATGCGCCGCACCCGGAATAAACCGGTGGTGGATTGCGAGGACGGAAAACGATGCTTCCATGACACTCGATAGCGAGAGCGCGTGCCCGGTCAGGGCCTTCGTGCTGCTGACGAAAGGGCCCCCTTCGGTGCCAAACAATCCCTTCAATGCCCGGCATTCGGAGACATCCCCCATCGGTGTCGAGGTCGCGTGAGCGTTGATGTAGTCGACGGCCTCAAGACGTGTTTCACTCGCATTCAAGGCCGCTGTCATTGCCCGCTTCAAGCCCGCGCCTTCCGGATGGGCAATGGCCATGTGGGTGCCATCGGTGGACTGTCCCCAGCCTCTGAATGCCGCATAGACCCGCGCCCCGCGGGCTTTTGCGACCGATGCTTCTTCCAAGACCATCGCCACCGCACCCCCTGTGCCGATAAATCCGTCCCGATCCCGGTCGAAGGGTCGGGAGGCACGATCGGGATCCCGCGAGGTGCTCAGCACCCGCATGCTGGCAAAGGGAAGGAGCGTCTCCGGTGTGAAATCCTCCGCTCCCACCACCAACATCCGGTCCTGCCGCCCCAGCTTGATCTCGTCAAAGGCGTAGCCCAAGGCATGCCCGCTGGAGGCACAGGCAGAGACAAAGCCAACGGATGCACCCTGAATGCCCAAGGACGGAACGAGGTTGAAATTCAAGGTGCCCGCTGTCGAGGCCACGATTCCAAGGGGAGAGCACCGCGCCGGGCCCACTCGCTTCATCCGGTCGATGTGGTGGTGGGTGAGCATGGCGGATCCGGCCGAGGCCGTAAACAGGCCGGTGCGCGGATTTGAAACGTCATTGGCCTCAAGAGCCGCATCCGCGATTGCCTGCCTTATGGCATAGGTCGCGTAGAGCGCATTCGGGGAAAGCGCACGCAATTGCTCCAAGCGGAACCGAAGGGTATCGGGATAGGTCCAGTCCTCCGCATCCGCTGTCTCCGTAGAGAAGCCAACCACCGGAGCGGCCAGTTTTACGGGGATGGAATCATCCGCAAAAGCCGGGCACAACCGGATGCCGTGGCGCAGCTCACGCAGGGATTCTACAACAGCCATTTGCTCACGACCCAAGCAGGTCGCAAAGCCAAGACCCGTAACAACAATGTGCCGAGACATGGAGAATGGGAAATTTTCGGGCTTCGGCGATCAGCCGAATCTCACAAACCTGCAGGGCTCTTACACCTCCAAATGCTGAAGCTCAACAAGCGGAGCCTCACGATGAGGAGCCGTCCTTCTCCGTGGATGTGGAAAAGGTCAATGAAATCTCTTCCGCGCGCGCCACCCGCGCCCCGTTACAGAAAATCCACCCTTCAAATTGTGCCAAGGGCTCATGCACCTTCTTCAGGCGAATCTTCAGCTGCAAAGTATCATGGGGGCGGCAAATTTTGGTGCATCGCACGCCATCGCAGGAAACAAAATAAACCGAGCCCGGATCGACCCGCCCGGCACCTTCGAGCATGGCCGAATCGGTCTTCAGGAGAAAGAGCACCGCCAATTGGCCAAGCGCTTCCAGCATCAGGGATGCGGGAAAGACCGGGTTGCCTTTGAAATGGCCCTCGAGGAAAACTTCATCTCCCGAAATATGGTAGCTGCCCTCGGCAAACTCTCCATTGATCCGCGCTTCTTGCAGGAAGAGAAAGGGCGGGTGCTGAGGCAGGGTAGCGGCGATCTGCTCAAAATTCAAAATGTTCTTTCTGGTTGGAGGCGGGAGCCCCCGGGTCTTGGCGTCGAGGTATCCCTTGAGGTCTCCAAGCGTCCGCGTATTACGGAGCTCTTCATTCTCGATCGTGATGCCCAGCGTCTCCTCGACGAGGATCACGATCTCGACCATCAGGAGGGAATCAATCCCCAGATCATCCATCAAGCGGGTGGAATCCTTGCCTTCACGGATAATCGGCCGAACCTCCGGTTCGACAAATCGCTCCAGAATGCCCAACACGATGACAGGGACCAGGCTTGGATCCTTGCTCTCATTGTAGGCCAGGGCGGCATCAATGGCGGACTCCGGGCATCGCTTCAGCGCCTCCCGGAGCTCATTGTCTTTCAATAGCGTCTTGGACATTCGGTTACAGTTAGGTTTCGATCAGGCTTCCTGGTTTCTTTTTGACTGTGGCCCACGTGACGCAGCCATGTAATCACTCAATTTTCAAACCTCCTGCCTACGCCCGTCGGTCTGGACTGTAAACTCTTTATTTTTACCCGGCTGTTCCCCCGGAGCGGCTAAATATAAGGAAGTGGCAGCCCAGAGGTTCATCGGGCCATTATGTTGCACACGTAAGAACCACGCAGATCCCAAGGGGTTACAACAATCCGAAAAAACTTTCCGAGATGACGATCGCACCGGCAGCGTCTTCCGTTCTGGTTCTGCTGAACCGCGTGCGTCCAGCGCTTGCCAACACTGCGGAGAAAACGATCATCCGGATCACTAACCATGGCTGAACGCACGGATATCGCCCGCCAGATCGAAACACTCCGCCAGGAGGTGGCGCGACATGAATACCTCTACCGAGTGGAGAACCAACCGGAGATCACCGACTCCGAGTTTGATGCCATGCTGCGGCAACTGCGGGAACTCGAGGAGGCCCACCCGGCACTCGTCACCCCCGGGAGCCCGACGCGAACCGTGGGTGATGACCGGCTGGCGGCCTTTGAAACCGTGCCGCATCTGCAGCCCATGGGGTCACTCGACAATACCTATAACCGTGGCGAGCTGACGGCCTTCAACCAGAGGCTGGTGCGCGCACTGGCAGGGGAGCGTCCAGATCCCGAACGGTCGTTGCCGTATATCGTCGAACCCAAGATTGACGGCCTGGCGATCAGCCTCGTCTACGAAAAGGGCCGCCTCGTCCGGGCGGTCACCCGGGGGAACGGCGTCGAAGGAGATGACGTTACCGCAAACGCCCGAACCATTGCCTCCCTTCCACCCAGCCTGAAGACGGCAAAGCCACCGGCACTTGTCGAAGTCCGCGGAGAGATATTCATGACCTTCGCGGAGTTCAACCGCATCAATGAAGAACGGGAAGCGGACGGTCTGCCAAAGTTCATGAACCCACGCAACCTGGCCGCCGGAACGATCAAACAGCTCGACACCAGAGTCGTCGCCAAACGAAAGCTGGAACTGGTTGTTTATGGTCTCGGGGCGCACGAGGGGGTCCGCTTTGAGCGGCAACAAGATATCCACCAACAGATCAAAGACTGGGGACTGCCCGCCTTCGAACGCATCTGGACGACCGATGGGATTGAAGCCGCCTGGTCAGCCATTGAAGCGCTCGATGGCAGCCGCGCGGATTTCACCTACCCCACCGACGGGGCCGTCATCAAACTCGATCACATCCCGTGGCAACAGCTGGCGGGCACGACGAGCAAGGCACCACGCTGGGCGATCAGCTACAAGTTCGCCGCCGAACAAGGAGAAACCGTTCTCCGCAAGATCAGCCTTCAGGTGGGCCGCACCGGTGCGCTCACACCGGTCGCCGAACTCGATCCGGTCGTCATTGCCGGCTCCAACGTCAGCCGCGCCACCCTTCACAATGAAGACGAAATCCGCCGGAAGGATATTCGTGAGGGCGATACCGTGATCGTGGAAAAGGCGGGGGAGATCATTCCCGCGATTGTCCGGGTGGTGACCGACAAACGGCCACCGACGGCAGTCCCCTTTGATTTCCCCGCGCGTCTGCGCGAACTCGGACACGATGCGGAACGGCTGCCCGGGCAAGCCGCCTGGCGGTTGAAAGCCCATGACAGCCCCGACTTGGTGCGTCGGCGTCTGGAGCACTTCGCCGGCCGCAATGCGATGGACATCGACGGACTGGGATCCGAGATCATCCGGCAGCTCATCGACGCCGACCTCGTGCGCGACGTCCCCGACCTCTTTCGCCTGACAACGGATGACCTTCTTCCCCTGGACAAATTTGCCCGGAAGTCGGCGGAAAACCTGATTCGTGCAATTGATGAGGCACGCGGCAACGACCTGTGGCGCCTTCTCCACGGGATCGGCATCCCTCATGTCGGAGTTCAATCAGCCAAGGACCTCGCGCGCCACTTCAAGTCAATCAACGCCCTTATGGCTGCCGATGAGGAAGCCCTTGCGACCATCGACGGGGTCGGCCCCATCATGGCATGCGCGATCCGCGGGTTCTTTGCCGATCCGGAGAATGAAGCCCGCGTACGCACCCTCCTTGATGAAGCCAAGGTCAACGGCGAAACCCATAAAACCGCCGGCGAGGAACAACCTCAAACGCTGGCAGGCAAAACGTTCGTCATCACCGGAACCCTTCCAACGCTTTCACGGGACGAAGCCAAGGCGCGGATCGAGGCTGCCGGCGGCAAGGCTACCGGCAGCGTCTCCAAAAAGACCTCCTGTGTTGTCGCAGGCACCGAAGCTGGATCCAAGCTGACGAAGGCGCAAGAAATCGGCATCCCCGTCATCGATGAGGCCACCCTCCTTGAAATGCTCGAAGGCGGCGACTGAAGGCACCCGCCGGATGCACCCCAAAGGCCATCAAACCGCCTCTCGCTACCGCAGTTCCTGCCCCGTCATCGCATCGACGATCTTGAAGTTCTCCACGTGATAGGCGGGATCGGCCCGAAAACTCAACTTGACGTGGTACGTCTCTTCGATCTCGAGGAGCACCTTCTCATCTTCGTGCCGGAGACGCTCCAAGGCATGCGGGTGACAGAAGACGCGCAGCCAATACGGATCCTTCCGCTGCTCGATCTGAGGCCTGAGCCGGCGAATGACGCTCGTAAGGCGCCGCTGGATTTCCACACTCATGGTCCGGGCACTTTTGACCGTCCCGCGGCCCGTGCAGTACGGACACGTGCTATAGAGCCCACTTGAGACGGATTCCTTGTGGCGCTGGCGCGTCATCTGCATGATGCCCAATTGCGAGATCTGCAAGATATGGCTCTTCGCCTTATCCATCTCCATGCCCTCTTTCATCCGCCGGTAGACCGCGTTTCGGTCCTTCCGCTGCTTCATGTCGATGAAATCGAGAATGATCAATCCCCCGATATTACGAAGACGGATCTGGCGCGCGATCTCGGTGGCAGCTTCAAGGTTCACCTGAAGGATGAAGTTGTCCTTCTCGTTCTTGTTCTTGTGCGCCCCTGTATTCACATCGACCGCCACCAGGGCCTCGGTCTCTTCGATAACCACCTCACCCCCGCTCGGGAGGGGAACCCGCCGCTGGAAAGTTTGCTCGATCTGGCGCTCGATATTGAAACGCTCAAAAATTGGAATGTTCTCCTTGAAGACGGCGATCTTGCCCCGGCTTCGCTTGGAGACCCGCTCCACCAGATCCATCATGCGCTCACCATCCTCCTCATTGTCGATGAGGACCCGGTCCACGCTCTCCGTCAGAAAATCGCGCACCGTGCGCTCAATGATATCAGGTTCGGTGTAGAGGCAGGTCGGCTGGCGGGCCTTGTCCATCCGCTCCTGAATCTCACGCCACTCGTTGAGCAAAATGGTCAAATCGCGGACAAAGAACGTCCACCGTTTGTTCTCCCCCGCAGTACGAATGATGACGCCCATGCCCTCGGGGATCGAGAGCTTGCGCAGGATGTCCTTGAGGCGGCGGCGCTCCTTGTCGTCTTCGATCTTCCGGGATATTCCACACTGCCCGCCATATGGCATGAGAACGAGGAATCGTCCAGCAAGCGCGATATTGGTTGTCGTGCGCGGGCCTTTCGTCCCGATCGTTCCCTTCGTCACCTGCAAAACGATTTCCGAGCCGACGGGGTACAGGCCCGGAATGTCCTTTAACGTGATCTTGTCCTTTCGCTTCTTCTGGTCATCCGTCCGCGTGTCCCGGACGTACTCCACCGCACTGTCCGATTCCGTGGCCGCGGGGAGGATATCCCAATAGTGAAGAAAGGCGTTCTTCTGCAGACCGATGTCAACAAAGGCTGCTTTCAGGCCCGGCTCCAGATTCTGGATACGGCCTTTGAAAATAGCCCCCACGAGGCGGTCGTCCCCGGCACGTTCCAGGTCGAACTTCTCAAGGATGCCGTTGGTAAGGACAGCGACCCGCTTCTCGAGCGGCTCGGAGTTAATTATTATTTCCCGATAAGGCTCGCTCTCGCCTCGTACCTTGGCAGCGATTCGTTGGATCAGGGGACGCGCCTTGGAGCGTTCCGCAGCCTCATGTTCGAGCTTTTCGGGATCAAGATCCTGAGAGGGCTGTTCTTTGGGAGGATGCTTCAGCTCGACCTCCTGGTCGGCTGAAAGCTGGGTAGCGGGAATATTTTCGGATGGATTCATGCTGGTAGGAACCGATGGTTGATGGATCGGGCTCCCCATTTTGTGGTCCAGGCTGCCGGTGCCGCACGCGGATCGAACTGGAATGACAAACAATGCGATGAGGCATCATTGAAACTCCCGACGATGGCGGTTCACACTTTGTATAATTCCCTGAAGAATACAGCAGCTCAAAATGAAGGAGCCTCCGTAACTGACAAAAGGCAGGGGTAAGCCCGTGATCGGAGCGATGCCAATGGTCATGCCTATGTTGATGAAGACGTGGAGGAGAAAGATAACCGTAACGCCAATACACAAAAGCATCCCAAAGCGATCACGCGCCGCTCCCGCAATCCGCACCCCGTTGGCGAGGAGGATTGTGTAGAGCCCGATCATGAGCATTCCGCCGAGAAAACCTGTTTCCTCCGCCACAACAGCGAAGATAAAATCATTATGCGCGACTGAGCGGGGCAGATACCCGAGCCGTGCCTGCAAACCCTCACCCCAGCCCTTGCCCCAAAGACCACCGGTCCCGACCGCCTGCTGCGCCTGGATCGCGTTCCAGGCGGATCCAGTACCCTGCGGATCGACCACCTCCGGCGCAATGAAGGTCATGATCCGCTCGCGCTGATAATCCCGCAAACCGGGGATGAAGGACGTCTCTTGGTAGAGATTGCGCGCCTCGTGAGCCGTCATCTGATTCGTCTCCAGAAACTGGGAATACCGGTAGAGGTCGTGCACCAGAAGGACTCCCACGACCAGCACGACTCCAAAAAGCGCAATGAAGAAGCGCTCCGACAGCTTGGAGACGTATAACAGGGCGAGGACCATGGGAGGAATAATGAGGGTGGAGCCTAGGTCGGGCTGAAGCAAAATCAAGAATATTGGTAAGGCAATGATACCTAGGACCTTAAGCACAACCCACATCGATTCCTTCAAGTTCCGCAATTCAGACCGCGCCAGAACACTCGAGACCATGATAACCATCGTGATCTTTGCTGCCTCCGACGGTTGAAAACTGAAAAAACCAAAATTCAACCACCGGCGCGCGCCCTCCCGGACGTCCCCGATGGTGAGCACACTCAGAAGGAGCACCAGTGTCAGAAGGTAGAACCAGATCGCGTTCTCCAAATAGATTTTGTAGTCGATCCGGGAGAGCACGACATAAACCCCTCCCCCCAACGCGAGCCAGACCAGCTGCCGCTTCCAAAAGGAGTTGGGAGAATATGCCTGGGAGGAATAGATGAAAAAGACACCAATAATCGCCAACGCGATAATGCAGGCCGGTCCGATCCAATCCGTCCGCCCGGATTGGGTTCGATGGATGAGACGACGGGTTGACCCAAGCAGCCGGGCACTGTCAAGTGGTCGGGCTGAAATCATGAACGCACACTGTTCTCAAAGGTCCTCACGGAAGAAACAAAGGAGGCACCGATACCTCGTGATTCGCCGGAGCCAGCCTTCAGCCAGACCGTAGTCTTCCGCTCTGGCGGTGCAACCTTTCCCTCACCCAAAACAGAAATTCAACCCTTGGCATGACACGGTTTGCAGATCCCTCTCCCGCCACGCTCCTGATTGAGGCGGCCTCTCGACTCGCCGAAGCCGTCGATGCCTGTGAGTTCGGCCCACCCGTTCACACCATCTACAACCCGCTGCGCTACGCTTGGCGCGGGCACCAACGCTACCTCGAACGCTTCGGGCAGATGCCGAGGCGCGTCCTCTTCATGGGGATGAATCCCGGCCCGTGGGGAATGGCACAGACCGGTGTCCCTTTCGGAGAGATCCCGAGTGTGCGTGATTGGCTTGGGATCGAAGAACCGGTGGACAAGCCCGCCATCGAACACCCCAAGCGCCCCATCGAAGGATTCGCCTGCACCCGCTCTGAAGTGAGCGGCCGACGCCTTTGGGGGCTCTTTGCTTCACAGTTTGGCACCGCCGAAGCCTTCTTTCGAGAACACTTCGTGACCAACTACTGCCCCCTCGTTTTCATGGCGACGTCCGGGGCAAACCTGACGCCCGACAAACTCCCGGTGGCGGAGCGTCTTCCGCTCGAGGCCGCCTGCGATGAGCACCTCGCGGCGGTTATTGCCGTCCTTCAGCCCGAATACGTGATCGGCATCGGGGCTTTTGCCACCCGCTGCGCTGAACGGGTGACGAAAGCGCATGCCCTCGACCTGCGCCTGGGCACGCTCCTTCACCCCAGCCCAGCCAGCCCCATCGCCAATCGTGAATGGCCCGATCGTCCGATCCGCCAGATGCAGGAACTGGGCCTGTGGCCTTCCGCACCAAAGGCCTGAACGCGATCACTGGCCACGGCTCTAACCAAAACATACAAGTTTGCCCGTCGGCCAACCTTGACGCCGCACGGCCCCGCGGTGAGGATGGCATCACCCCCTATCCCTTTTCTTTCCCCATGATCCGAAGCTTGTCCCTGCGCCTTCCCCGGTGGCTGATCTGTGCCGTCCTCTTTGCTTCCCTTCTTTTCCAAGAACTCCACCCGACGGTTGTCCTGAATGAGATCATGGCATCCAATGGGAATTCCCTCGAAGACGAAGAGGGTGACAACGAAGACTGGATTGAGCTGCTGAACACAGGAAGTCACCCGGTTGACCTCGGCGGATGGACCCTCTCGGATCGAGACGACCGCCCGGCCCGCTGGATCTTTCCCTCCACCACCCTCGCCCCCGGTGCCCGGCTCCTGATCTGGGCCTCAGGCAAGAATCGCCGGGTCGCAAGCCATCCTCTGCACACCAACTTCAGCATCGCGACCGAGGGCGAACGAATCCTCCTCTCGCGACCGGACGGAAGCCTGGCCGACCACCTCCAACTGGGCTACGTGCCGCAGGATGTTTCTTTCGGCCGGGCACCCGACGGGGCAAATGTCTGGCGTTACTTTGAAGCCCCTACGCCGCTTGAGCCCAACCCATCCATCGGGATGGAAAAGGCCCTGGTGCCTCCAATCCTCTCCCACGAAGCCGGTTTCTACACCGAGCCGGTGTCCCTCTCCGTCCATACGCCCGACCCAAACGCCACCCTTCGTTATACCTTGGACGGCTCGACCCCCACCTTGGAATCGCCGGAATATACCGGCACGCTCCTCCTTCGAGACCGGTCACCGGAGGACGAGATCCTCGCCAAAATCAGAGATACCGGCGGGGGCTTCGCCCTGCCACAGAGCAGGATCGCCAAAGGCACCCCTGTGCGCATCCGAGCCTTCGGGGAAGGTGCCATCCCCAGTCCGGTGCTCACCGCTACGTATTTCGTCGGGATCGATCCGGCCAAACGTTACCCCCACATGCCCATCATCACCTTGGCGTTCGATACGGAGGCATTCTTCTCCTCCACCCATGGAATCTACGTGAACCAAAACTGGAACAACCGGGGCGTCGAGTGGGAGCGGGTCGCTCACATGGAGTTCTTTGAAACAGACGGTGCCAAAGTCATCGATCAAAATATCGGCGTCCGCATCCACGGGGGAGCCAGTCGCAATTTCGCCAAAAAATCCCTCCGGCTGTATGCACGCTCGGCCTACGGTAGAGGACGCTTCAATCACCGCATCTTTCCCGAGCTGCCCTACGACCGCTACAATCGCCTGATTCTGCGAAACGGCGGAAACGGCACCGACCGCGGCATCGTTCAGGATGGGCTTATGCAACAACTGGTCAGCGGGATGCTTTTCGACACCCAGGCCTACCGCCCGGCCATCGTCTTCCTGAACGGTGAATACTGGGGCGTCCACAACATCCGTGAACGCTATGACCGCCACTATATTGAGCGCGTGCACGGAGTGGATCCGAATCAGATCGATCTTCTCTCAGGCCACGACAGCGCGGACGAAGGCGACAATACCCATTTCCGCGCCATGATGAACTACATCGAGGCAAACGACTTGGCCGACCCCAGCCACTACGCGGAAGTCCAGACGAGAATGGATACCGCCAACTTCATCGACTACCAGATCGCCCAGATCTTTCTCAATAACACCGACTGGCCGGGCAACAATATCACTTTCTGGCGCAAGCGCACCGCCTACGACCCACATGCCTCCGGTTCCCATGATGGACGGTGGCGCTGGCTGATGTTCGATGTGGATTTTGGGTACAACCTCTACTGGGCCTCAGGAAATCCCGCTTCCCAGCACAATGAAGCTTTCAATACCCTTGCCTTCGCTACCGCCCAAAACGGACCGACGGTTGGAACCAGCTCGAATTGGCCCAACCCCCCATGGTCAACCCGCCTCCTTCGAGAACTCCTTCGCAACAATACCTTCCGTCGTGATTTCATCAATCGCTTCACCGATCAGCTGAACACAACCTTTCTCCCGGATCATAATTACGCGCTCCTCGAAAAAATCTGGGATCTCACCTGGCCCGGCTACCCCGCAAACAAAAGCAGTGCCCAGCCACCCGAGGGACTGGAGAATGTGGAACGCTGGCCAGCGATGCTTCAAGGTTGGGGCCCGGCTAATGCCTGGAGGGGCATGCGGGTATTTGCCCTCGCCCGCCGCGATCATGTTTTCACCCATCTCCGCACCGAGTTCAACCTGTCGGAGCCCGTGAATATCACTATCGATAATGCAACACCCGAATACGGAAGCATCCAGATCAACAGCATCCGTATCGATTCCGAGACAATTGGGCTGGCTGATGCCTCCCGGCCCTACCCCTGGACCGGCACCTACGTCCGGGGCCACCCCATCACCCTCACGGCACATCCCAAACCGGGTTACAGCTTTCTCGGATGGGAAGGGATCACCGAGACCGATTCCCTCGTCGAATTGACGCCCACGAAAGACCTCCACCTTCGCGCACGTTTCGGAGACCGCATCTCTTACGACGAATGGCGGAATCGGGTATACCCCGATGAAACCGATCCGGCGGTGTCCGGGCCCTATGCAATCGCTCCATACGGCCGCTTGGAACTCTCCAACCTCTACCGTTATGCCTTTGGTCTCGATGCACCGGACGATCCGCACGCACCAGCCGCCACGCTCCCCCAACCCGCCAGAGCCGAGAACGGATTCGAGTTACAAATTCCCTGGCCCGGCAACCGTCTCGATGTCTTCTATCAGGTTGAAGAGCTGTCGAGCGCGGGTCAGCCCCTTCGGGTCCTCTTTGATTCCCGCTTCCCCTTGCCCCCTGAAAGTTCGCTCTCTGAGGGGCTTCTCGCCCTTCCGATTGATCCACCAGACCCGAATCTTCCCGCCCGTTTCTTCCGGGTGGTCGTTCTGCCTGCGGTGGATCCTTGATTCCTCACGTTTCCCTTTGCCTTTGCCTGAGGCTCCTCTTTAAGAGATCTTCCTTCTTTCATGCAGCCCCGCCGAGGGGCGTTCACCGCTTCGCATTCAAACCCGAATCAAGATCTATCATGGCCAGACCCGTCACCTTGTTCACCGGCCAGTGGGCCGACCTTTCGATCAACGACCTCGCCGCCAAAGCCAGGGAAATGGGCTACGACGGCTTGGAGCTCGCCTGCTGGGGCGACCACTTCGAAGTCGAAAAAGCCGACGACAAATACCTCAAAGAGAAATGGGAACTCCTCGCCGACCATGGCCTCAACTGTTGGGCCATCTCCAACCACCTCGTCGGCCAAGCTGTCTGCGACCTCATTGACGAGCGGCACAAGGCAATCCTTCCCCCTGAAATCTGGGGCGACGGCGATCCGGAAGGGGTCCGCCAGCGCGCTGCCGAAGCCATTATCGCTACGGGGAAAGCCTGCCGCCGCTTCATGGACGCCAAGCCTGAGAGTCTCCGCACCTTCGAATTTCCAGCCGTTGTCAATGGCTTCACCGGCTCCTCCATCTGGCACGCCTGCTACGCCTTCCCGCCGACCAGCCAGGCCTTCCTCGACAAGGGCTTCAATGACTTTGCCAAACGCTGGACCCCGATTCTCGAGGCCTTCGACCAGGTGGACGTAAACTTCGCCCTCGAAGTCCATCCCACCGAGATCGCCTTCGACATCGCCAGTGCGCACCGCGCCATCGCGGCCATCGGGAGCCACAAGCGGTTCGGCTTCAATTACGACCCCAGCCACCTCGCCTACCAGGGTGTGAACTACGTCCGCTTCATCCGCAAGTTCCGCGACCGCATCCACCACGTTCACATGAAAGATGTCTGGTGGGGCCACGGCAATGGAGACGTTGGCGTCTTCGGTGGACACACCGACTTCGGAGACTCACGGCGCTTCTGGGATTTCCGTTCCCTCGGGCACGGCGACATCAACTTCGAGGAAGTGATCGTCGCCCTCAACGACATCGGCTACGCCGGACCGCTCTCCGTTGAATGGGAAGACATCCGGATGGACCGGTTTCATGGCGGGGCCGAAGCTTCCGCCTTCGTCCGCAAGCTCGACTTCCCCGCCAGCGGGATCGCCTTCGACGCCGCTTTCGACAAAGCGAAGCAATAAGCCCCAACCCTTTATTCTCCCTCCAAAAAATCGAGACATGACTATCAAAGTAGGAATCATTGGTGCCGGCGGCATGGTCGCCTATCACATCGCCGGCTTCAAGGCCGCCAACGCCGAGATCGTCGCCATCGCCGATCTGAACGAATCTGCCGCCCGCCTCGTAGCCGAACAATATGGCATTCCCAATGTCTTCACCGACATCACCTCCATGCTCAAAGACATGGCTGACCTGGACGCCGTATCCATCATTGTCCCCAACAAGTTCCACGCCCCCGTCGCCCTCGAAGCGCTGAAAGCAGGCAAGCACGTGTTCTGCGAGAAGCCACCCGCACTCAGTGCCCGGGAAGCAAAAGCAATGCAGGATGCGGCCGCAAAAAGCGGCAAGACCCTGATGTTCAATTTCAATAACCGCGCCCGGCCCGAGTCCTACGCCATGATGGACTACATCAACGGCGGCGAAGTCGGCCGTATCAACTCCGCGCAGGCGAAGTGGGTGCGCCGCACCGGCATTCCCGGATTCG
This sequence comes from uncultured Puniceicoccaceae bacterium, assembly GCA_964403935.1. Taxonomy (GTDB): domain Bacteria; phylum Verrucomicrobiota; class Verrucomicrobiia; order Opitutales; family Oceanipulchritudinaceae; genus SLLG01. The sequence goes on from CAYOIB010000003.1 coordinate 47,903, forward strand.
GCGGCTGGTTTACCAACAGCCAGGTCGCCGGCGGAGGCCCGCTGATCGACCTCCTCCACATGCTCGACCTCGCCCTCTATTTCATGGGCTACCCGGAGCCTGAATACGTCCTTGCACAAACTTTCTCCGACTTCATCACCAACAAGAACTTCAAGGGCCCGTGGGGCATTCCAGACGTGGCCAAGGGCGTCACCGATGTCGAGAATGCCTGCCACGGCTTTATCCGGTTCACCACCGGACAGGTCCTCTCCCTCCAGATTTCCTGGGCTGAGATGGTCAAGCGCGAGGAGGTATCCGTCGTCTTCCAGGGCCTCAAGGCAGGCGGCATGGTCCAACGTCTCTTCAATGAGGATGGGCTCGACGACACCGCCATCGATTCCTGCGAACTCTACGTCCAGGAACACGGCCGCTCCGTCAATCGATCGATCACCGTCCCTTCCAATCCGGACATGGGCCGAATCCGTTCCGCGCAGAACTTCATCCTCACCATCGAAGGAAAGGAGAAGCCACTCAACACGCCCGACCAGGCGCTCGCCCTGATGAAAATCATCGACGCCACTTACAAATCCGCCAGCAGCGGCCGCCCCGTGAAGATCTCCTGAAGCCGGACCCTCGCCCGCCTCAAGGGAAGAACTGAACCCGCTGCGGGCGGCTTTTCTTCAAATTCCAGGAGATCGCATACCCTCGGCCCGGGACTCCTTCTTTGTCTCGCAAGCTACAAAATTTGATGCTTGCATTCGTTAATACGAAATCACACAATCCTGATCCGCTCTGAAACTTCGCCTTTTCCCCAGGGTTCCCTTTCAATGTAAGATTTCATGGTTTTATTTTCGAGTTAGAGTTAGTCAGAATGCAGCGTGGAAGCGCTCATGACATCAGGGTATCAATGCCCCGCTCTCGAGAGCGGGGCGTTTTTATATCCTCATCCTTGGCAGGTTGCGGCAAAAGCTTTTACCGTAGCGAGATGGTGGTCTTCCTTTTCATTTTCAGCTTCATGGGTGCCTTTGCCGGAGCACTGGCCTACTTCACCGCCCTCCTGCTCTTCCCTGAAGCGGAAATCCGGCAATTTCGGAGAGCTCGCACCGCGTCGCTCCTGACCACCCTCCTCCTGCCCCCGATCCTTTTCCTTATTTTCCTCCTGACAAGTCCACCGGGGGCACCCGTGGAGGGGATCCTGATTCCTTCGGCTTGGGTTTTGTGCATGCTGGTTGGGATTTCCGTGGGGCTGGCCGCTGCCGTTCGGACGGCGACACGACGTTCAGCACAACGGCCGCCTCAGCGGGCAGCGCACGATGCCCGTTGAGTGTCGACGACGCGCCCGGGATCACTCGATCGCCCGACCCTGCAAACAACGGCTATTTCGCCTCGGCCCGCAAGAGCTCGCACATCCAGTCGGCGTAAGCACTGCCGGAAGCTGCCGAGCATCGCTCCACAAGCGCTTCCCGCTCGATCCATCCCTGACGACAAGCAGCAAGTTCGGGGCTGCCCCCAAGGTCTGAAACACTGGTCGTCAGCCCGGAGCGCACCGCCACGGTGGCTGAAAACATCCGCGCCGCTGTGCCGACATCAAACCATTGCGTCCCCGACGGAAGCGGTGCCAGGCGCAGCCGGTTCTCTTCGACGTATGCCTGAAGAACATCCGTCACGTCCCACTCCCCCTTGGCCGAGAGTTTTCTCTCGGCAAGCTTCTCAAACACAGTGGTGTCAAACAGGTAGAGCCCCGGTATAGCCAGACCGGGACCGCCACCCCTGGGTTTCTCAACAACGCGCATTGGACGGCCGTCCGAGCGAGTTTGCACGACCCCGAAATCCGCTGCGTTGGCCACCGGGGTCGTAAAGACAGAGGCGCCTTCCGTCTGCCGGAGCAATTGACCCACCGTCGGCCCAAAGAGGCGGCCGAGGAAGACGTTGTCGCCGAGGGCCATCACCGTGTTTCCATCGCCGACGAAATCGCGGGTGAGGGCGAGGCCAGCGGAAACGCCGGTAGGGGCCGGTTGCTCAAGGTAACTCAGGTCCGCCCCATAGTCTGATCCATCGCCCAGAAGCGCCTCGATCAACGGACGTGCTGACGGGGTGGAGACAATGACGACCTGACGGATCCCCGCCTCAAAAAGAAGGGCCAGTGGAAAATAGATCAAAGGACGGTCGTAGACGGGCAACAGATGCTTGTTGAGGCCCTTCGTCAGCGGCCACAGTCGGGCACCGGAACCCCCCGCGAGGATCACGCCTTTCCATTCCTTGCTCATTTTTACTTCATGACCCCTGCTTGCCTCCGCCAAGCCTCGCCCGAATCGAAACGGTCGGGGTCCATTCAAAGTCGCGTTGCAGGCACCACATGTCGAGTGGATAAACACGTCTCCTCTGGCAACGTAGTGCGTTCAGTCGGAATGCCCCCATCGGCCGCCAATGCCCGCTAAATCAAGCCCGGGCCCTCAATCTCAGGCCCCGTGGAAAAACTCTCGGATCGCTTTCACCACTTCAGCCCGCTCCCGGTCAGTCATTTCCGGAAAGACAGGAATACTCACAACCGACGCTGCAAGTTCGGAGGCCACGCGAATCGATCTGCCCCCTCGGCCGATGCCAGCAAAGCAGGCCTGCTCATGAAGCGGAACCGGGTAATAGATTTCCGTCCCGATGCCTCGAGCCTGAAGAAAAGCCCGGAGCTCATCCCTCGAACCCTTGAGAACCCGCACCGTGTACTGGTTCCAGACGGATTCTGTCCCGCTGTGAACAACCGGCAACCTCAGCTCGTCAATCCCCGATAACGCCGCATGATAGAAGGCCGCGTGCGCTCGCCTTGAGGCATGGTAAGCATCGAGGTGACTGACCTTTACCCGCAGCAAAGCCGCCTGCAAGGCATCCATCCGGAAATTTCCTCCCACCATTCCGTGGTGGTATTTCGGGTGCATCCCGTGGTTTCTCAGGCGACACGTCCTCTCAGCGAGCTCTGCATCGCTCGTTGTCAGGAGCCCGCTATCTCCAAATCCACCCAGATTTTTCGTGGGGTAAAAGCTGAAGGCCCCGAAAGCACCGAGTTGCCCCACGCGACGACCCGCATAGGTGGCACCGATGGCCTGCGCGGCGTCCTCCACAATGTGGAGGCCGTGCTGCTTCGCCAACGTATCGATCCCTTCCATGTCGCAAGGCTGCCCAAACAGATGCACCGGAATAATGGCCTTCGTCTTCGGCCCTGTCTTCCGGGCCGCATCTTCCAGATCGATATTGTAGGTATCGGCCCGGACATCCACCCAGACGGGAGACGCACCGACGCGCGCAATACATCCCGCCGTGGCGAAGAAAGTGAAAGCCGGGCACAGAACCTCGTCTCCAGGGCCAATCCCGAGTGCCATCAACGCGACGAGGAGCGCATCGGTACCCGAGCTGATACTGATCGCATAGGGCACTTCCAGATAGGCCGACAATTCCGATTCCAGCGCCTCCACCTCCGGTCCGAGCACAAAACCGCCCGAATCCATGACACGTGCATAAGCCACATCAAACTGATCCCGCAGAGCGAAATGTTGACGCGAAATATCCAAGAGTGGAACAGCCATGGGGCCATCCTCGTCCACTAAAATGCGCAAGAAAAGGATTTTCTATAGACGGTCGCGCAATGCCTGTACGTCCACCTTACCCACAGCGGTCCGCGGCAAGGCATCCACCAGGACCCATTGCTTGGGCTGCTCCGCCGCCGTCAGGCATTTTGCGGCGGCAGCTTGCCATCCTGGGTGAACGGCATGCGCCGCCACTGCCACCGCCACCGCTTCACCCCAATCTGCATGCGGGTAAGCAAAAACAAATGCCTCCTTCACCCCCTCGAGCCCAGCGACAACACGCTCCACCCGCTCCGCACCGACCTTCTCACCACCCGTATTGATCACCCGATCCAGCCGACCAACAACATTGAGGCTCCCTGCTTCGTCAAACCGTCCCGCATCGGAGGTCGCCCATGGGCCGGGAGCACGCGAATGGAACTGGCCCTCCGCAAGGTAACCTTGGAAAAGCGCCGACGACGTAAGCTCAATCCGATGATCACCCCCCGAAAGCGAGACGCGAGCGCCGGGCAGGGCCCCGCCACACCCACCCACACCATCCAGAAAAGCCTCAGGCGACAGAACGGTAATAAACGCAGCCGATTCCGTCATCCCGTAACAGGGCGCGAGCGGCAGCCGCTCCTCGCGGGCACGCCCCCGCACCGCCGTCGGCAGGGCGGCACCACCCATCAGAATTAAGGAAAAGCGCCGCAGAAATGCCACAGCCTCCGGCACCTGCAGCAGCCGTGCGACCTGGGTTGGCACCAAAGAGAGGCAAGATCCTTCCTTGGGGGCCTCAGGAAAGAGGCCGTTAAGCCAATCGTGGTAATCCGCAAAAATGACCTTTCCTCCCGCAGACGCCGCCCGCAAAAGCGGCATCAAACCACTGACATGGTAGAGCGGGAGCGTGGTCCAGTGCTCGCGCACATCCGGAAACCGCTGCACAAACGCGGTCGCCGCCGTCATTAACGAGTCCCTGTTATGCCGTGCGAAGCGCACGCCGCCTGTACTCCCGCCCGTTCCAATCCAGATCGATCCGGCCTCGGCAGCTTCCGGGAGTGCCAGTAACGCCTCCACCTCCATCTTCCGCCGCTCAAAGACCCCTGGGTCCACCAGCACCCGCGCCCGCCCCGCCAGCCAGCCGCTCAAAAATGCTGTCGCCATGGCACGGGGGCTCCCGTGGAGAATGCAGCCGCCATCGCCGCTTTGGCGACGACCGGTGGAGGGATCAGGCCGCGCCAAAAACCCGGCACCCGCCCCGCCCGGGCCCAGCCATTTCCTCACCGCTTCGTCAGGACCGTCCATAACTCAGCCAAGCGCTCTTCCGAAAGATCCTCCCAAGAAAGGGTCGGGGCCGATGGCAGCCCGCCCAATCCATCGTCAAACCGATCCAGCGTCCCGTAGCCAACGGCATCGGTTACCCCCATCGATGCGGCCAGCCGCAACGTCCCGTGCATGCCAAACCCGGTCTCAAAGGCGGATGAGACAATGACCCGGTTGCCCAAGGGCCCCACCAATCGGGTGATCTTTTCGGGATCCCCCAGGACCAACGGCTTCAGCACGAGAGGACCCTTCCAGATCCCCGACGAACACAAAGTCACCAAGCGACCCATCTCGGAAACGGATTCGTCCAGGGCCACCTCCGTCTGGAACTCCTGAGCGATCTCGGCAGCCGGTTTCTCCTCCCCCAGCGGCAGGGGCTGTTCAAGGAAATCCACCCCTGGGTTACCCGCAATGAACTCCAGCCATTCCCGCATGGCGGCCTCCGTCAGCGAGCCGTTGGCGTCGAGCCGGAGTTGTCGATCGCGAACAACCCCATCCAGCACATGGGACACCACCTCAAACTCATTGGGCTGGTTCATTCCAATCTTCAGCTTGAAGCACTGGTAGCCTGCGTCGAGAGCCCGCTCAATCCCCAGAATAGCTTCTTCACCCGACGGCAAGAGCGCCGTGTTGGCAAAGGTATACTCGACCACCGGATCGGTGATCATCCACCGGGCCGACGCAAGGGCAAACCGGCAACACGGGAGGTCACGGGATAGCTCGTCGATGGCTTCATCCGAGATCACGCCCTCGCATGCTTTCAGCCTTGCCCGTGCCTGCCTGATCGACTCGCAACCGGCTCGATCCATCGGGGCCACTTCTCCATACCCCACCCGGCCGTCAGGGTCCCGCAACCGGACAACAATACCCGAACGATGCGTCCACAAGCCGGCCGCCGTCGGCACCGGTCGATTCAACCGCCTTCGGTACCCTTGAATGTCCAATGAATAATTCGCCATACCTCACTTCAATATCCCTCAAGGTGGCGTTCTTCACCCTCACATGCAACTGAAAGGCCTTTCATAAAAGATGCCGCCCACCAACCAATCGGGGCTCGCCAGAGACCGTCTTTGCCGCCCATACTGCCGTGACATGGATAAAGAGATGGCGTTCAAGGCACTGATCTTATCAATTGAAGGGGAGCTGAACGATGCCATCGCAGCCTCGAAAGACGCGGCCGATTATGCCACCAACGAAGAAGCTCGCGCCGAATCGAAGTGGGATACCCAAGGCCTCGAAGCTTCCTACCTCGCAGCCGGTCAGGCTGAGCAGGCCCGACAATGGGCCCAAGCCCTCCAGGTTCTCCACCTGAGCCGCCCCAGCTTGCTCGCCAGCAAAGATTTGTGCGTTCTCGGAGCCCTCGTCACCTGCGATCTCGGTGGAACCACCGAACACTTCTTTTTTGCTCCGGCCGGGGGCGGGCAGGTCCTGATAATAGACAATACCGAGATCACCGTCATCACCCCGCTCTCTCCCGTCGCCACCCGCATCCTCGGCAAACGTGCCGGAGACCGCTTCACACTCGCCAACGGTGTGGACGGCGCGGTCCTGGAAGTCGCCTAGCACCTGCCCCAGGGAGCGCTCACGCGAACGGCCTGGCAGGGCAACTCGAAGCCCCGGCTTTGCGCGGGCGCCCAAGCCACAGGACGATGAGAAGGCAGAGGAAGAAGAAGGGAACACACCAGAAGCCCGCCTTCAACCCCGCGACCTCGCCGATCCAACCCATCAACCAGGCGGAAAACGCGGCCCCGGGTATTCCCCCGCAACTCAGCAGGATGAAGAGCGCTGTCGCATCGACCTCCAGCCGATCGACCGCATAGGCCTGAAGTGAAGGCCAAAGTGAAGCCGTTGCCAAACCCGCCACAAAGAGGAGAAGCGAGGCACTCACCACCCCCGCCGCCAAAGGCACAATCGCGCTCACCGGAAGACCGAGCAGGGCGGAAAAGAAAAGGAGGTGCCAAAGACGCTCTTGACGGACGCGCCAGCCACTGAGCAAGCGCCCGGCAATCATCCCAAGGGCAAAACTGGCGGCGGCAATCCCACCCGCCCGCGGCAAACCGTCAAAGGCAAGCTGGATCAGGCTCGCACTCCAGAAGGTGAAGGCGCTTTCAATGGCACCGGCAAGGAAAAGCCCCACAAAGAAAAGCCAGAATCCGGGATGACGCAAAATCGTCGTTTTGTGATGAAAGACCTCGCCTAGCTGCTGGTTCGGATCGCGCGCCTTCGTGTTCTGCAAAACGAGAAATAAAATGCCCGAGACCAGAGCAAGCAGGCCCACACCTCCCGTCAGGATCCTCCAGGAGACATTCTGCGTCAGCAACTCCCCGCTCACAAGCATGGTCAGGAGAACGCCGACCGACCAGAATGCATTAGTGATATTGAGAAATCGCCCCGAACTTCCGGGATGAAGATCCTGCACAAGCGGATTGACCAAGGCGTCAATAACACCCCCGCCCACCCCCAGGACTCCCAGAGCCAGAACCACCACCCCGTAAGTCGGTGCCAGGCTGTAGATCGCCATGCCTGCTCCGAGCAATACGGCCGCCCAACCCAGCGAACGTACTTTCCCAAAACGCGCCGCGATAAAACCGCTCATCAGCAAGACCCCAACAGCCAGAATGCTCCGAACCACTTCCAGCAGGCCTGCTTGAGCCAGGGTAAAACCCAGTTCCCGCGCCAGGATCACAAGACAGATCGGGGTGATCGTAACACTTGCCGAGTAAGCCACGAAGCCGACACAGGCGGCAAAATCCAGAGGGTGGAATCGCGCCGGGTCGTGCTCACCCTTTCGCCGAGTACCTTTCATCTCACGAAGGGAACCACCTCCCATGGTCCCGTCGACAGAAAACGCCTCCACCCAACGTTTTGATACTCAGGCACCCCGAAAACCGCCGGATGCCTCAATTCCCCCGCGCCACCCGAATATCAACCAGCAGCTCATCGCGCGCACGCCGCAAAGACGCCTCCTGCACCTCCATCGCAACAGCCTCCGCCTCATCAAAGTGCTGCAGGGCAAGGAGGCACCTGGAACGATGTAGGCGAACAGCCTCCCGCTGAACAACCGAAAGATCAGGCCGCTCAGCCAGCTTTTCCCAATGAGCCAGGGCCTCCGCCCACGGCGCTGCATCCACATCATAATAAGCCTCCCCAAGACGATATTGATAAACCAAATTTTCAGGATCCAATTTTGCGGCGGTGCGGAAGGCATCCAGAATCATCCGGTCAAGGGCATCCGCCGTGAGGATTTCCTCCCGAATCATGCCGGGTGAAAATGTATGCAGCAACTCGCCCAGATCGATGTGGTAGATCGGTTCATCCGGTGCCAACTCAATCGCCCGGAGATAATAGGCCAAGGCCCGGCCAAAGTCCCCTTCTTCGGCAAAATACACCCCCAGTTGCTGGTGCACCACCGCCACCCCCGGCTCAATCTGATAAGCCCGCATAAATTGACGGTGCGCACCCTCGCGATCGCCAAACCAATCGAGAAACTTCCCATACAGAAGGACAGGCTCCAGTTTTTCCGGATTGTCCGCGATGATCGATTCATAGCCACTCGCCACCCGCTGAAACTGCTGCCGAAGATCCGCCGTCGCCAGATCATCGACTTCCATCGCCCGTTCCTTGACCGCCCGCTCCGATTCAAGCACCCGCATCAACCGGCGCTCATAAAGCGAAAGATTATCCGGTGCCTCATCGGCAGTCGACGACGGGCCACCCCCCGCCACAGCGGGTGAGGCCTCCGGGCGGGAGGGGGCGACTGCACAACCTAAAGGGCTCGCCAATAGAAGGACGAGGAAGGCGAGGCAGAGTCTCGATGGGCGGGATTCGGCCATTTCTCACGAAACCCCGAACAGGGCCTGGGCGGCAAGTGAAAAGCCATCGGCCCCGCCCCTCGACCGAAGAAGCTAATGAAAAGAACACAATGCCAAAGAATGCGCATCTTGATGGACCAACAGTTGCGCCCACAGGGTGCGAATCCCTACCCTCACAGCACTATGGAAGTCGCGCTCCCACTCCTCACACTCCTTTGTGGCGCTCTCGCCGGTTTCGCCACCGCAAGCCTCTTCGCAAGAAGCCGCCTCCACCAAGCGGCGATTCAGACCGCCAGCCTCGAATCCACCCTCCAGGCCCGCGATGAAGCCAGACAACGCGCCGACCTCAGCCTTCAGGAACTTCGCACCGCCGAAGAGGCTGCCCGCCTGGATGCACGCCACCTCGAAGCACGCCTGGCCGACGAACAGGCCCGCCGCGAAACGGAAACCCGCATCGCCGCCGAACGCCTCGCCGAACTCAAAGAACTCAAGGAACGCTTTGAGCACACATTCAAGGCCCTCTCGTCCGAAGCCCTCAAAAACAACAACGAATCCTTCCTCGAACTCGCCCGCCAGACTTTCGAAAAACTCCAGAACACCTCCGTCAGCGAACTTGAGAAGCGCCAGCAAGCCATCCAGGAACTGGTCTCACCCCTCCGCAAATCACTGGAACAAGTGGATCAACAAATCCGCTCAATCGAAAAGATCCGCGAAGGTGCCTACCAAAGCATCCGCGAACAGGTCCGGGGTCTCCTCGAAAGCCAAAGTTCCCTCCAAAAAGAAACCGCCAATCTCGTCCAGGCCCTCCGCACTCCCAATGTCCGCGGACGCTGGGGCGAGGTCCAGCTCCAGCGCACCGTCGAGTTCGCCGGCATGCTCGAGCATGTCGACTTCATCCAACAGGCCGGCACCAACACCGAGGACGGTGCCCTCCGCCCCGACATGATCATTCGCCTGCCCGGTGGCCGCCAGATCATCGTCGATGCCAAGGCCCCGCTCGATGCCTACCTCCGCGCAGTCGATGCAACCGATTCCACGGACAAGCACGAGGTTCTCGAACACCATTCCCGACAAGTGCGCGACCACATCCGCAAACTCGGGAGCAAACGCTACTGGCAACAATTCTCGCCCACCCCCGAGGTCGTCGTCCTTTTCCTGCCCGGCGAAGCCTTCTTCAGTGCCGCCCTGGAAAAAGATCCGACCCTCATCGAAGCCGGGGCCCGGGAGAACGTTCTCATCGCCACACCCACCACCCTCATCGCTCTCCTCCGCGCCATCGCCTTCGGTTGGCGACAAGAACAAATCGCCGAAGAAGCCCAGGCCACCGCCCAGCTCGGACGCGAACTTTACGACCGCATTGCCACCATGGCCAACCACTTCACCACCCTCGGCAACGCCCTCAATCGCAGCGTCACCGCCTACAATCAAACCATGACCTCCCTCGATGCCCGCGTCCTCGTCACCGCCCGACGCTTCCAGGAACTCGGCAGCTTCGAAACCAAACCCCTCCCCAACCTCAACCTCATCACCGCCCAACCCACCCCACCCAAAGCAAAAGAACTGCAGGAGGAGTGAACCCGATCACGGGATAGACGTTGCTTGCTCACCCGCTCCAAACTCTACCCATCCTGCAATAAAGATTCGGGGAAAAGGCAGGATAGCCCTCAAACGTCCTTCAACTCCCAAGCTGTGATCGCTGGATGATACTGCGGAAGAGAGCCTGCCCAAAGGCCCGATTTTCACTAAAGAGAAATGTATCCTACTATCAAATACTCTGTGATCCCTGCGCTCTGCCTCAAGCAATAACTCTCTATCGAAAGACTAATCACCCGTGGCCACGGTGATTCCGAGAACAAAGAGCGACTCGTCCACATTGGGCTGGGCCGACGCGAGTTCGATGCGGGCGAGCTTTTTGTCCGGATGCGGGTTCACCCATTCCACGCTATAGAGGTAGCGGGTGTATGCATTCGGGTTATCCCAATCCACGACGGGCAACTGGCGCACCCCGGGGGCATCAAAATGCGGAAAGCCTGACCACCAATCCTGGATATTGGCCACCGCAAGGCGCTGCTCTTTATCGCCTGGCAAGTAAGGTTCGCCAAGGGGAACGACGGGCATTTCTTCAACACTGCCGTCCTCATAAACAAAACGATACACGGCAATCTCCTCGAACCGGCTGATCCAGCCGGCACCATGGAGGATGTAAACCGCCTCAACGCGCTCATTCACAGGAACACGCACCGTCTCCGGCAGTTCCTCCCCATCGGCTCCCGTGATGATCTTCAGCGAGCGCAGTGCCACCACACCCCTGTTTCCATTGGCGGCATCATCAAGCACCTCAAAAGGCACCCCGTGAAACTCGTGACGTCCCGGATCAAGGAAGAGCAACGGGTCCCCCAGCCAGGGAGATTCACCGCTGCGAAGCCCACGATTGGCCACCCCGGAGAGGTCCAAAGGCTGCCACTGCTCCGCGTTGATCGCCTTCGCCCTTGTATGCGGATTTTCGCGCAGCCTGTGAAGCGCATCATAAGGCCGGGGGGCTTCTTGCTTGGGCAGCACCGGCTTCGCTGTCTCCGGATATTCATCAATAATCCGGCCATCCGGCGCAACCATTAGATAATGATCGTGCATTCCCTGAAGTGTCACGACGATGGCATGGTGCGCTTGCTCCGAACGTGCCAGGTACCAGGTGTCATCCACTGGACGCACAGCCCGGGGTTCCACGCCCCAGGAGCCATCGCCGAGATAGACAATCCCATCAGATGCCACCTCACCGGCCCGGAGAGGCACCGTCCGTTTGTAGGCGTGATCATGATGCTCGAAGGCCACCCGCACACCGGCATCCTCAAAGAGCGGCAACCACTGCTCGCGCACTTGCTTCGAATACCAGACATGAAAATCCCGCACGCCGGGGTATGCCGGCACATGATAGACAGGCATTATGTGAGGGCGTCCTTTTCGCTCCGCCAGCACCTGCTCCAGCCACTCTGTTTGTGCGCCGTAGATGGGGTTGCTGTGCGCGGAGTCCAAAAGCACGAGGCTCAGATAATCGCCAAAGTCGAGCACGCCATAGCCGGGATGCCCGGGAAAGGCGAAAAGCCCATAGAAATAGGGCGCAATGCGCTCACGCCATTCATCGGTCTGCTCGTAGTTCTCATGGCTTCTATAATAACCGCGAATCACTTCGTGATTACCCGGAGTCAAAAGGATCGGCACCGCCCGGCCATCTGCGGTGATGAGCGTGTTCTTGATCGCCTCAAACCACTCATACCAATTGTTGATCATGTCATTGCGACCATCCGCGTAGGCAAAATCACCACCCCAAACAATGAAGTCCGGGTCATAGCGCATCGCCTCCCGGCCCATGTTCTCCATCATGATCTTGCTGTGGCGAGTATCGCCTCCCGCAATAAAGCGGATGGGCTTCACCGCATTGTCCGGCATGGTGTGGAACTTGAACTCCCGGGATTCTTCTCCAAAGTGGAAATGATAGGTCGTAGCGGGCTCCAACCCCGTCAGCTCCACCCGCATAATGCGGCGATCGGAAAACGGGAAAGGATGGCTTGATCCCGTCGCTTCCTGCCACCCATCCGCACCCTCTGCCCTGTACTCCAGCACCTCCCGGCCTTCCTCGCTGGCGCTCAGGTGCCAATCAATCGTCATCGTCGTCGTCGGATCGCGCTGCCATGTGAGAAAGAGCGCGATCGGATCATAGATGTCGTCGCCAGCAACCAGCGGTGAAGCGATAAAAAGAGGTGCGATGAAGGACAGCAGCATCCGGAAAGCCACCGATCGCGTGGGGTTGATTGATCGTATCATGATAAAGTCCTCAAAGGGATTGGCGTTAAACAAAATTGATCCACGCCCAAAGATCCATTCCTAATGGAAGTAGATAGCCCGCAAGGGCCTATCGTCCAGATCATCACCCCCTGAACCCATCGATCCGGTTTAAATGAGAACGCAAAACTGATTGAAGCCCCAAAAACCACCGCGATTTTTGCTCTTTCTCAATATGACGCATGGGCTTTGATCGGTACTTTTGAGAGGGATGACCAGAAGGGCCTCAAATGGAAAGATGCCTTATAGCCAAGGGGCGGGAGCCCACTAAAGGCACCGTGCCGTCCTCCCGTCCTCCGAAAGGTGACCCTCCGCCGGGCGGGCGGATGAGCTCCCTTCCTTGCGGTTGATCTCCGTTTTCTTAAAATAAGGGTATCTCTCCCGCCTTATGAAACAATCGGACGCTGCCACCAAACCCGAGCCAAGTCGCCGATCAAGCGACACCCTGCAGTCCTTTCGCCAGGGTTCCCGGACGGCACAGGAACACGAACTCTCGCAACTGGATCCCTGGTTCCATAACATCCACCTCCCGAACGGAGTAGAAACCGCACCCCACCACCCTTTTGGGGATTTTCCAGCCTTCAAGTGGGAGGCGATCGCGCCCCATCTTCCTGCAGATCTGAAGGGATGGAGTGTTCTGGACCTCGGGTGCAACGCCGGGTTCTACAGTTTCGAACTCGCCAAGCGGGGGGCTGCTGTAGACGCGGTGGACAGCGATCTGCATTACCTGAAGCAGGGCTCCTGGGCCGCAAAAAAGCTGGGATTGGCCGATCGGGTTACGTTTCGCCAAAAGCAAGTTTATGAGCTGGCCGACGAAGCCACCAGCTACGACCTCGTCTGGTTCATGGGCGTCTTCTACCACCTGCGCTACCCACTCCTCGGGCTCGATATTCTCGCACAAAAGACACGACAGCTAATGGTATTTCAATCGCTGAGCCTCGGAGGCGAAGCGAGCTCCGACCTGCCGGAGAACCTCCTGTATGAAGAACGGCACCGTCTGGCCGCACCGGATTGGCCTCGGATGGCCTTTATTGAAAAACGTTTTGCGGGGGATCCCACCAACTGGTGGGTTCCCGGTGCCGCGACGGTCGAAGCGATGCTCCGCTCCAGCGGGTTTTCCAGCATCCGCCCGATCGCCGATGAAACCTGGCTCTGCCAACCCGCAGAAAGAAACCATCCCCCGCCAGACTACACGGCTCTCTTTGGATCATAAGATGATGCGGGTGAAATCAGTATCGTTTCTGTTCCTTTCAGCCCATCGCACCATCGATGCTTCGCTTTGATCCAGCCGCGCCCACGGCTCTTTCAGGTTTTTACCGTTGCTTGCCAACCGGAGCCTGAGCAGCCTCAGCCGCTTTCCTCGAATCAAAACTGCTTATGTATCGATTGCTATTCGCCGCGGGGGCGGCGGGGCTGTTGGCAGCGACCAGCCTGCGGGGATCGGAAAGGGATGGCGACATTGTCATCCTTGACGATTTCATTGTGCAGGAGACCGCTCAGACAGCACCGGAGTCCCTTTCTCCCACTTCCTGGTCCCTGAAGGGTGTTCTTGGCGAAGGCCGTTCGCTCGTCGAAACGCCCAGAGCCGTCACCGCCCTTACGCCCGAAGCGATGCGGCGCATGGACATCCGCAACCTTGAGGATCTTCCCAAAGCAGCGGCTGGAGCCGAACGCATCAATTTCTTTGGCTTGGCGGGAACACCCGTTCTCCGCGGCACGCGCGCAGGGCTTTATTTCAATGGCATGCTCCGGGCCTACCAGCGCAATGAAATGCCCACCTCCTTTGGTTCGACGGATTCCCTTGCGATCGTAAAAGGTCCGGCACCCACCCACTTCGCCCCGACCTTGGTCGGCGGCTATGTGAACATGCTCCCGAAGCAACCTTTCTATGAGCAAGCCCAGGGTGCCGCCGAGATGACCGTCGGCCGCTGGAACAACTACCGGGCTCAACTGGACTACGGCGCACCGTTTCTCTGGCGCGAACGGCCCGCCGCCTACCGCGTCTCGCTCACCGGCCAGCAGGCCGATAGCTATTTCGACAATGTGGAGAACAACTTCGAATCCATCTACATTGCCCTGAAGACGCAGATTCGCCCGCGTATCACCCTTTTTGCAGGCGCGGAATACTATAATTTCCGCAGCAGTGAAGCACCCGGCATCAACCGCCCAACCCAGCAACTGATCGATACCGGAGCCTATGTCATCGGGGAACCGGCGGACCTCACATCTTCCGCCTGGGGCGGGCGGCCCGCGCGCACACTGCTACAATTTCCTTTTAACACCATCGTCAACCCTGCCCTCCACGCCCTCAGCATTCCGGGCGATGTCGCCCGTGACCGAATCCCCGCAGAGCTGCGTGCGCACATGATCGATTTGAACGATCCGGCAGCCGTTGCTGCCCTCTACACCCTCCGCCCGGAGGAGACATCAGGCTTTGCCCACCTTCGCCCCATCGCAGCCCGCGAACTGGAGGCCATCAACCGCCGCACACAGGATCGCTTCGTTTACACACCGGAATACTTTACCGCCGGAGGCGAAGTGCTGACCGATAATTTGCCGCGGAACCAAATCCTCTCCGATCCACGCGACCACGCCCACGCCGAAAGCGTCATTGCTTTCCTCGATGTCGATGGGCGCGGCGAAAATGGTTGGTCGTGGAGCAACCGCTCCTTCTTCGAGGGCATGGATACCGACAAGTACTCCACCTACGGTTTCGCCTTCCGCTCCCAACAGGCCCTCGGGGAAAACCAGACGCGCCTGCGCAAAGACTTGGCCGACGTCGATGCCCGGATCGAAGTCGGCGCGTCGTTCCGTCTTTCGCACGCCCACATGGTGCAGGACTTCGATGCCGAGCCTTTTTCCCGACGCGATCTGACACAACCGGAAATCAGCCCGAACACCGTTGTCCCCACAGGCGCTGATCTGGACCCCAACGGAGGAAATCTCTGGTCCACCTTTGGCGGTGCCAGCGGACGCAGCCGCACCTTCCAAACAGCCATCTTCGGCCAAGCCGACTGGCAAGTCACCGAGCGCCTGCGCCTCGATTTGGCCCTGCGCGCCGAGCGGGCCGAAGTTCGCCGCAGCCTCCCCACCCTGATTGACAATCCACTGGCCGATGCCTACGGCCGCCTCACAGGCACCGATACCATCGAATTTCTCAACGGTGCCCTCCATGCCACCTACGAGGTCGCCGAAGACGTCTTCCTCTACTCAGCCGTGCAACGCGGGCGATCCCTCGCCCCCGGAGACGGTGGGGTCATCTTTGGCACAACCAGCTTCCCCACGGCGGATCTTGTTGAAGCCGGGGTTAAGTCGCAACTCCTTGACAACAAACTCCTCACTTCGCTCTCCGTCTATCGTTGGAACCAATCCATCTTCAGCACGCACGACGCCTACGCCCGCCCGCTGCGCGGCGAGGGTGTGGAATTCGAAGCCTACCTGACGCCGATTCCGGAGTTGACCCTGATCGCGCACTTCACCGCTCAGCGCGTGACCATGCGTGAGGACGGTGCCGGTTTTGGTGCTCTGCCTCAGACCGAAGAGGAATGGGCCCTCAACGGCGGAATATTGAATGCCAATTCCCGCGAAATCCTGCCCAATAATCCTGATGGCATCTATGCCGGCTCTCCGGAATTTGCCGCACGGCTCTTTGGTCTCTGGGAGCCAGGAAACGGCTGGGGCTTTGCCGGCGGCATTAGCTGGCGCGATGCCTTCTGGAGTGATGTCGGCCGCACCCACCGCATTCCTTCCGTGGTATTGGCTGACGCGCAGATCTTCTACCGCTTTGGACAGTGGGAAGTCGGCCTCCTCGTGGATAATGTCTTCAACACGCGCTACTGGTCCGGCTCAGATCCCATCTTTGCCGCCGGGACCGTGCTTTCCCCGGGGATCCCAAGGGATTGGCGTGTGCGCGTGCGCTGGACGTTCTAGAAAGTTCATGCTGGAATGCCCCGCTCTATGGCATCGCTCGACGTCACCACGCCTCCCAGCTCCTCCGGCTCGACCCACCCATGGCGCCAGCGCGTATGGCGACAAAGCCTGTTCGTTGGCGTGCTCTACCTTGCCGTCGGCGGATTCGGATTGGTCGCCCTCCCTTTCGATTTCTCCTGGATGGCCCTGCTCCTCTCTGTCCTGGCCCTTCAGGTGGGCAGCACGGAACTCATTCTGGGAAGGCGCTTTCTCAAGAGCAGCGATTCCCGCTTTCTGCGCCTGCTCTTGGTTCACCAAGGCTGGATTCTGGCCGCAGGCCTCACCGTTCTGCACTTTCTCTACCGCTACGACTTGGCGGAACTCTTCGGGCAACTGCCTCCATCCATCCTCCAGCAGGTGGAAGATGCGGCGCAGCTCACTGGACTCCACCCGGAAGCTTACTTCATCCTTCTCTGGAAAATCACGATAGTCCTCACAGCCATCGTCTTCGCCCTCAAGCACATCTTTCTCGCAACCCGCTACGCAAGACTCCTGCGACAGGCCCCGCAGGAAGCCTGATTTCGTACCTCAAAAAAAGCATCGCTTTTCCACCGCACCGAGGTGCCAGCCATGCGACACTTGGCTTCTCACACAAACGGCATTCCGTGGAATAAACAGATATGGACCGCTCTGACACCGCCTTCCCCCTCTCTCCCATCGAAACACGTGTGCTCGGCGCGCTGATGGAAAAATCCGTCACCACACCCGAATACTACCCGATGACCTTGAACTCGCTGGTCGCCGCCTGTAACCAGCGGACAAGCCGGGACCCGGTGAGCGATTACGATGAGGCCGAAGTGATGGAAGCCCTCGATGCCCTCCGCGCCAAGGGTCTCGCGCGACGCGTCGATATGGCGGGTTCCCGAACCCCAAAGTTCCGGCAGGTGATCGGAGAAGCAATGGAGCTTCAAAATCCAGCCTTTGCCCTCTTGACCGTGCTCTTCCTCCGCGGCCCGCAAACCCTCGGCCAACTTCGCGCCCGCACGGAGCGCCTGTACCTCTTCCGCGATCTCGATCAGGTCCAGGAAACGCTGGACGGCCTCATGCAGCGGGAGGACGAGCCTCATGAAGTCGTGCGATCCCTGCCGCGCCGGCCTGGGAGCAAGGAAGTTCGCTTCGCCCAGATCCTTGGCGAGGAACAACCCGAGCACGCCTCACCGGAAGAGACCGATCCCGGTGGGCCCGCCGCCCGCCCGAAATTCGGTCCCTCCACCCAGGAGCTAACGGAGCGAATCGTGACCCTGGAAACGGCGCTCGAAGACCTTCGGGAGCAGTTTGCCGAGTTTAAGCGGCAATTCGACTGAAGCTCAGTGGCCCTCCGGCACACCTTCAAAAAAGTCCACGATCCCCGTCTCGAGCGAGTATTCAGCACCGACCACGAGCAGACCGTCATTTCCAATGATCTGCTCCATGATCCGGGACCCGTTACAAAGTTGATCGACGGAAGCCCTGATATTAGCGCGCACCGCATGGTGAACCAGCTTCTCCCGGTCGTGCCGAATATCCGTCTCCATCAGCGTCGCCACCGCCGGGCGAATACGATCGACAATCGAGCGCAAGAACGGTGACCGGCCCTCCGAAGGGCGCTCGAGTTCTTCCAGCGTACTGGTAACCGCCCCACAACGGGAATGCCCCAAGACCACAACAAGCCGCGTCCCGAAACGCTCGACCGCAAACTCGACACTGCCCACTTGCGAAGGAGCCACAATATTACCCGCCACGCGGATAACAAAGAGGCTCCCCAAGCCTTGGTCAAAGACAAGCTCCGCCGGGACCCTCGAGTCCGAGCAGCCAAGAATCACGGCAAAAGGCGTCTGCCCCTCAAGAAGCTCTTTTCGCCGCATCTGCGTGGCGAATTTGCCGTTTGAAGGGGCTGCCTCAACAAAGCGGCGATTCCCTGCCCGAAGCCGTTCGAGCGATTCCAATGCAATTTTCATGTTCATGATGACTCGGGCTCAATCAGTGAAAACGGCACTCTTTAGAAGGCAGCAGCCGCTTATTCTCAGGTTCTTGGCAGATCCCTCTCAGGCCAAGGTTTTTTGTCCCTTCAGAGCAGTTTTTTACGCCAGTTCGCAATTTCGGTTTCAACCGCCCTGGGTCCGGGCATGCCAATGTTCTCACGGGCAGCCAATGCCTTTTTCAGATCAAAACACGCCCGCCAATCCGGCTCCAAGAGCGGACTGATCCCGGCAATATCCGCATCGCTCAGCTGATTCAACGGGATGTCTTGGTCCTCCGCCATCGCCACGAGCGCGCCCACCGCATGGTGCGCGTCGCGGAAAGGCATGCCCTTGCGCACAAGGTAATCAGCCACATCCGTCGCGAGCAGAAGGGGATCGGCCACCGCCTTTGCGCAGCGATCAATATTGGGAATAGCCCCCTGTAGTGTGCCCGCGAGGATGTCGAGGCAGGCCGATGTGGTATCCAGACAATCGAAAACCGGTGGCTTGTCCTCCTGCAGATCCCGATTATAGGTCAGCGGCAGGCCCTTGCAGAGCGTTATCAACATCGAAAGCGCCCCGTGCATGCGCGCGCTTTTCCCCCGAATCAATTCCAACGCATCCGGATTTTTCTTCTGAGGCATCAGGCTGGAACCCGTGGTGAAGCCATCGGGAAACGTAATAAAACCGAATTCGCTGCTATTCCAGAGAATCAAGTCCTCCGCCACCCGCGAAAGATGCACCCCACAAAGGGCACAGACAGAGGCAAACTCCAGGAACAGATCCCGGTCGGCCACCGCATCCAGGCTGTTGCGCGTCATCTGCGGTTCACCGGCTGAATCCACAAATCCCAGCAGCTTCGCCGTGTACTTACGATCAATCGGAAGCGTCGTCCCCGCCAAGGCCCCAGATCCCAGCGGACAGACATTAGCCCGCTCACGAAAGGCCTGAAGCCGCTCCCGATCCCGCCCAAACATCTCCACATAGGCAAGAAAGTGATGTGCCATCGACACCGGTTGCGCCCGCTGCAAATGGGTGTACCCCGGAATAATGATCTCCCGGGTGGCCTCGGCCTGATCGAGCAAGACCGAAAGCACCTTCTCAAGCTCAGCCACCAACACATCAGCCGCCTCACGAAAAAACAAGCGCATCGCCGTGGCCACCTGATCGTTTCGACTGCGTGCCGTATGCAACTTCGCCGCCGCCGGAACCCGCGCCCGCAGCGCTTGCTCCACATTCATGTGCACGTCTTCAAGCGCAATATCCCAGACAAACTTCCCCGCCTCGATATCCGCCAGAATCTCATCCAGCCCCGCACAGATCGCCGCAGCCTCCGCCTCTTCGATCAAACCCACCTTCCCCAACATCCGCGCATGCGCCTGACTGCCGCGAATATCGAAGGGTGCCAGACGCTTGTCCACCGATACGGACTCGCTGAAGACCACCATCCTTGGATCGGGCCCACCACGAAAACGCCCGCCCCATGTCGCCTGCTTCGATTCTGCCATGCTCAGCACGCTTGCCACCCCACGCCCCGGCGCAACGGGAAAATCAAGGTTTCCCTCAAAACCAGCCCCCTCCCCACACCGGAAGGAACAACCACACATTATCTACCAGGCAGTATATCACTTGACACCTTTAGACCCCACGGGCCGCTCAGGAAGCCAACAGCTTATAATCATCCCAATCCTATTACTTGATGCACGGCCATCGCACGCGCGCGCCTCCCCGCATATTCCCCATCTCTCTGGAAACGTGGGAACGCGCATGTTATATTCTACCAGGTAATATATTAATTGACACGGGAAGCGTGGCGGGGGTCGTTTGAGAGGCGGGGGGGTTGGGGTTGCGATCTGAGCTTGCTTCCGGCTGGGGAAGGGGTTTC
>CAYOIB010000003.1:68301-83891 GCA_964403935.1 uncultured Puniceicoccaceae bacterium
GGCGGGGGGGTTGGGGTTGCGATCTGAGCTTGCTTCCGGCTGGGGAAGGGGTTTCACATGGACAATGGCGCATCCGGACAACCTTTCGATTGACGCTTCCTTTTATAAGGAGGCCGAAACGTTTTTTCCGGCCCACCCGGTCGGCCTGACTTACGATGACGTTACCCTCGCGACTCGCTTCAGCGAGGTTCTTCCGCGGGATACAGTTATTGAGACGGAGATTTCCGACAGCCTTCGGCTGAATATTCCGTTCCTCTCGGCGGATATGGATACGGTCACGGAGGCGGACATGGCGGTGGCCATCGCCCGGAATGGTGGCCTCGGTCTGATCCACTACAACATGTCGGAGCGGGATCAGTTGAAAGAAGTGGCGCGGGTGAAGAACGACGTCCACGGCCTCATCCAGGATCCGATCACTGTTGGTCCGGAGATGTATATCGGGGACGTCCTCGCAATGATCGAGGAGAAGGGCTACAAGTTCCGGACGTTTCCTGTTGTTGAGGCGAATAATCGTTTTGTCGGCCTTCTCCGCGGGCGAATTGTCCGAAGCCGCTACCGTGGGGTAAAGGTCGCCGATGCCATGACCCCGCTTGGAACGGTTTATACTGTGACAGACACTGAGATCGCGGGGAATCCGATAGCCGCAGCCGATCGGTTTTTCACCGATCACATGGGGATCCATAAGCTGATTGTTCTGGACAGCGACGGGTGTCTGCGGGGTTTGTTCACTCTCTCCGACATCGAGCGGATCAGCGAGGAGGCCCTCGCCGCCGTAAAGCCCGCCCGCGATTCCAATTTTCGGTTGGTCTGCGGGGCGGCTCTTTCAGCGACCCGCAGCTCGACGGGTGAGCTGGACCGGGACCGTATCCTCGCCCATGCACATTCACTCGCCAAGGAGGGTATCGATGCCTTTGCCGTATCGACAGCTCATGGATTTTCCCGGGGTGTTGGCGATGTGGTTAAGCTTCTTCGGGGGGAGTTTCCCGGGATTGCCCTGATCGCGGGAAATGTAACAAGCGCGGCTGGCGTGGACTATCTTGCCGATTGCGGTGCCGACGCCATCAAAGTTGGCCAGGGGCCCGGGTCCATTTGCACCACCCGCATTGTCGCGGGCGTCGGCATCCCGCAACTCACGGCGTTGTATGTTTGCAGCCAAATTGCAAAGAAGCGAGGTGTGCGGATCCTTGCGGACGGGGGGATCGCCAAGAGCGGAGATATTGTCAAGGCCCTCACCCTGGCCCACGGGGTGATCTGCGGAAGTCTCTTCGCTGGATGCCGGGAGGCACCGGGGGGCATCATGGAGATCAACGGGAAGCTGTACAAGCAGTACCGTGGTATGGGCAGTCTGGCGGCCATGCAGTCTGGCAGTGCTGCCCGCTACGGACATTCGAAAATGTCGAAGCCTTCGGACAAAGTCGCGGCCGAGGGGATCGAGGCTCTTAAAGAAGTCTCCGGCACGCTCGATACCACCCTGCGCCAGCTTGTTGGAGGCGTCCAGAGCGGGCTGGGTTATCTTGGCGCGAGGAACCTGGAGGAACTCCGGAAGCAGGCGCGGTTCATTCGCGTAAGCCCTGCAGGGATGCGAGAAAGTGCCCCGCATGACGTTGTTGAGGTCAAAACAGCGACGGAAGAAGAAGACTGATCGGCTGCCCTCCGGCTTTTCTTACAGTCGCTGATCAAGCAGCTGCAGATCTACAATTTCCCCAGGTCGCAGCATCATGTCACTCGGCACGCTGATCATGATAGGAAGGGCCCGCTCTTCCCGTATAAACATGGGGTGCTGAAAGGCCAGCCCCAACGCCTCATACTGCGTGCCGACCCGAAGGACACGGGCATCCCCTGCGCCTCTGCGGGATCCGCGCAGACCGACTTTGACCGCCATTCCTTCGTGAGGTTCCACGGTCGCCGGTATTTTCAAATAGCCGATAATATACTCGGGTTTGCGCGCGCGGATATTTACGAGAGGCGTGCCGGAAATCACATACTGCCCGACGTGGCGCAGGAGTTGGGTGACCGTGCCCGAGGTGGGGGCGTAAAGCTCAATGGGCTCAAGTTCTGCGATCAGCTCCTGAATGCGCATCTCCTGCATGACAAGCGTCGCTTCCAGCGCACGCGAGGCATCCATCTCCCCGTTCTCACCGAACTTCGGCGCTTTTTCCAGGGTGGCCTCGAGATGCTTGACCAGATGTTCCCGCTCAACCGCTTCCGCCGCGAAAGCCTCGTAAGTAGCCTTTGCCAGTTCAAATTCCGACAGGGCCACTTGATCCTGCTCGGAAAGCTGGCGGAAGCGGCGGAAGTCGGCCTCGGCCTGGCGCTCCTGAATCCGGAGCTTAGCCAAATCCGCCCGGGCTTCGATCAGATCACTACGCAGGCCTTCCCAGCTGAGAGCGATCCGCTGCTGTTCCATGACGGGATCCATCCCCCCTTCACGCATCAACTGGCTCTCGGCTTCCAGGACGGCGAGGGCGCTTTTCAACCGTTTGCTCGGTGCCACTTCGATCCGGCCGATTAACTGGCCTGCCTCCACGTGGGAGAACGGTTCGACAAAAAGCTCGGTAATGATCCCGGATTCCGGAGCCGTCACTTCACTGAAGACGCCATAAACCTCGCCGGACAGTGTGGGGGCGACCCCTTCGTTCTGCCAGAGGTAGGCGATGGCACCCACGGCAACGGCAAAGACCGCGAGAGGAAGCGCTTGGGTCCGGCAGTCGCGCCAACGCTGCCCCCACGGAATTGGAATCGGTCGATTTTCAGGCATTGGAGATAAAAAGGTTTAAGATTCGAGTCCCTGACCCCTCTGGAGCGTCAGAGCTCGGATTCGTCCTGGGACGCCAATCCGGTCACCCGTGAAGTTCCCGTCAATGCGCGAACTTCCTGAATGAGGTCCTCGATCCGGTTGGGATCGCGCAGCAGGAGTCGATACGAGAGATCGGCACCTGGCTCTGATTCATGCGTCCGCTGGCTTGCACAGACGGTTCGGCGACTGTGCCTGCGCAGCAGGTTCATGAGTTGTGGCAACTCCGAAAGCGAACGGGACCATTTCAGGTTCAGGATCAGGTCATAGCGTCGTCGGCTACCGAAGGCGGTGTAGGAAAGGTAGAAAAGGATGCCGCATAGAATGAGCAGGCCAATGACCGCCGTGCCATACCTGAAGGTGCCACATGCCATCCCCAGCGTGATCCCGCCGAGGATATAACAGGTGTCCAAGGTATCCCGCAGGATGTTGCGGAAACGGACAATAGCGAACAGCGCCATCAAACCAAAGGCCGTAACAATGTTGTTGGAGAGCACCGTCATGACGGTCGCAACGAGAAAGGGAATGACGACCAGCGAATTAACATAGGTGCGCGAGTACGACAGCCCACTATGCGTCACCATATAGGTCCACGCCAGAACCTGCCCGCAGACGAAAGCCAATATCATCGACAGCAGCACAGCGTGGATGCTGATCGGATCGAAGGTCTGATCCGTCATGAAAAGTTGTTCCATCATGGTGGGGTCTCGGTCGCGTGTTGTTGAAAAATCTCTGGAGCCGCAATCCACTGTCTGGCCAACCGCCGGTCGCGCCCCCGCGCAGCCTCCACGGACCCATCGGCGGCAAGCAAGTTCTCTTCCTCCATCCGGACCACCCCGTCGACGTACTTCGCGGCCGAGCACTGCTGCAGGCCATAAGCGCGCACCAAGTCCCCCATCCAGCTTGGAAAGCCTCCGGTGAACTTGAGCTCCAGGACCACGCCATTATTGAAGACCAACAGTGGGTTTTCCTGATCTGTTTGAAGGCTGTAGGTGGATTCCGGGCAGGTGGTCACCGCACGGTCAAAAGTGATCCGGTAGCGATTGCTCCCACGACTGGACCACGCCTCGCGCCGGTAAGCCACATGGGCAATCGGCCGGGCACCGAGCTCGGTCATGTAGCGGTTGAAGTTGATCAGCGCCCGTTCGTTGGCCGGTCCGGCGCTGACCAAATCCTCCCGCGCCGGAAGCCGGCCCTCCTCAAGATCCCGCATCGCTTCGCGTTGGATGGCGCACCGTTCCTTGTAGATGGCATTGTTCTCCCGCCGCTTGATTTCAAAGTAGACAGGAGCCTTGGGCCGGTTCTCATAGAAGCGAATCCGTAATTTGTACCGGTTCCGTTCGCCATTGATCGTGCTCTGGTGGAGAGCAAAATCCCGGGAATCCAAGTACAGGCTGTGGACCGGATAAGACAGATCTTCCTGCTGCGCCCCGAATTCATCCAGCTCGAGGTAGGGCCGGATGAAATCACGGACTTGCACTGCCGTGGATTCGGGGACGATGTATTTAAGTTCACATCGTTGCGTTTGCAAACGGTCTTGCGCCATTACATTTCTCGCATCACTAAGGGGAAAAGGGGACGGGGGAAAGGGTATTTCCGTGCACAGTGGCAGGGAATGTCTACAAAATTGCGTCAAGGCCCTCTGCGGCACAAGTCCTTTCGGGCCAAAACCGACAGGTCTCAGCGTTTCTGCCAACGGTAGTTGACCGGTTCACCGTAGCTGCGGTTGCGTTTCTTCTTCTTCGGCGCAGCCTTGTCCTCAAACAGAGGGGACCAAGTGTAGTCGAATCCTTCCAGAGTGCGCTTGGCAATGGGCTGCCCAATAAAGCGCTCGATAGCGGCCAGGTGATCCGCTTCTCCCGCGGTGTAAATGGTGACGGCATCGCCCTCGCGCTCGGCCCGCCCCGTCCTCCCAATGCGGTGGACATAGTCTTCCGGGTGCTGCGGAATATCGTAATTAATCACGTGGCTGACGTCGGAAATGTCGATGCCGCGAGCCACAATGTCGGTTGCGACCAGAATCCCGGACCGGCCGCTCTTGAAATCGGAAAGTGCCTGATCGCGCTCTTTCTGAGTCCGATCGGAATGGAGAACAGCAACGTTCCCATGACCCGAAGCCTCAAGCCAGCGCGCAATGACATCAGCCCCGACCCGGGTCCGCGTAAAAATCAGCACACTCTGGTAGTCGAGACTTTTCAGAATCGCGACCAAGAGGTCGAACTTCTGTCGGTCATCCACCGGGTAAATCGAGTGCTGGATCGTGGAGGCTGGCTGGCTCCCGCCGATCTTGATCTCCAGAGGATCCTGCAGCATCCACTTCGACAAGCGATCGATCTCTGGCGGGATGGTGGCGGAAAAGAGCAAGCTCTGCCGGTTCTTCGGACAGTTGCCAATGATCCGGCGCACATCCGGGAGGAAACCCATGTCGAGCATCCGATCGGCCTCATCCAGAACGAGGTACTCCACCTTCGCCAGACTCAGTGCCTTCTGCTGAATATGGTCGAGCAAGCGCCCGGGCGTGGCCACGACAATGTCCACCCCGTCGGCCAGGCTCTGGCGTTGCTTGGTGTATTTCACCCCCCCATGGAGCAAGACGCTGGTGAGACTGGTGTACTTGCCGTAGAGCTCCAACTGCGCGATGATCTGCTGAGCCAGCTCCCGGGTTGGTTCCACGATGAGCGCCCGCGGCGTCTTCTGGTGCTCGCCCAGCTTCGTCAGGATGGGGAGGGTAAAAGCTGCCGTCTTTCCCGTTCCTGTTTGCGAGCCAGCAATAAGGTCCCGCCCTGCAAGAAGCGCGGGTATGGCCTCGGCCTGGATCGGCGTGGGCCGTGTATATCCCTTTTCTTCTACCGCCCGAAGGACGTTGTCGGAAAGATTGAGATTTCTAAAAAGAGGCCCCTTCTGGGCATCTGGTTCAACCGGTTGTGAATCTGTCATATCGTTGTTGGGTTCGATGATCCGCCAACGCGGCGGCCAAAAAACCAACCACGAATCCACGGGAATCAGCACAAGCCAGTATGCCGATTCCAGTCAATTCGTGGTTGATCGATCTCAATGAACCGGAAAAACCTGACAAGGCTCCCGCAACCGCGCAAGACCTAACAGCAAAGGCGGCGGGCAGCATCCTCACCCCTCATGAGGAGATTTCCTCTGATCTTGCAAAGCGGATTTCGTCGCCTTGGGATTGCCTCGGTGTGAAAGTCCAGTTGGCTCGAACGGATGATGGAGGCAGAACGGGAAATATGCCCGCCCCGGAGCAACCGCCCGTATCGCGGGCGGATCGCGCCGAGCCCAACCGGCCTGCTCCACCTCGGTCATGCGCGAACGTTCCTGCTCGCGTGGACGCGAGCCCACACCGCCGGGGGCGCTTGTCTTTTGCGGATGGAGGATCTCGACCAGGCACGGTGCAAGCCGAAGTTTGTCGACGCGGTCTATGAGGATCTCAGGTGGCTTGGGCTGGATTGGACAGAAGGCCCGGATGCCGGTGGTCCCCATGCACCCTATACTCAAATTGACCGCCAGTCCGCCTACCTCGACACCTGGAGACGGCTCCTTGCCACTGGCCAGATTTACCCCAGCCCACACTCGCGCAAGGACGTCGCCGAAGCTCTGTCCGCCCCTCACGATAACCACGGCGAATCGATCTTTCCCACCGAACTTCGCCCACCGCCCGGAGCCGAAGCGAACCAAAGCGAGCCGGGCTCACTTTCCTGGCGCTTTCGTGTGCCAGATGGTGAGACCATCCGCTTTGAAGATCGCAACGCCGGCCCTCAAGCCTTCACTGCAGGCCGTGACTTCGGCGATTTCCTCGTCTGGCGGCGTGATGGATTTCCCTCCTATGAAATGGCCGTCGTGACAGATGATCACCTCATGGGAATCACCGAAGTGGTGCGCGGGGCCGATCTCCTCTTGTCCACCGCTCGACAGCTTCTTCTCTACCGTGCCCTCAACTGGAAACCACCCGCCTGGTTCCACTGTTCCCTCGTTTGCGATGCCACCGGTCAACGGCTCGCCAAGCGTACCGCTTCCCTCAGCTTGCGGGCTCTTCGGGAAGGAGGCGTTTGCCCCGCCGCCCTGCGAGCCAATCTTCTTGAAATGGGATTATCACCAGATTCTGCCTCTGCTGACAAGGGTACCTGCCCTTGGGAAAACCTGCTTCTCCGGTAGCTTCACCAGCCGTTGCCGCCCCATTAGCCCGACCATTCAGGAGTCTTCGATCCTGGCCGTTTACTCAAGCCTCGGTCACTTAAGAATTCGAGCGTACCGAACAGCGTTCCGAGATGCATTGCCTGAGAAAACTCGCCTTGAAAGACACGGTGCTTCAATTCGGGAACAGACAAGAATTCATGTTCAATATCCTCGGTCAGGTCCAATGCCTTTTCTCCGGTGTCTTTGAGGCCCTCGGCCACAAAACAGTGGATACGATTTGTCTGTCGGGCAGGGTTGGCGAAGGGTGAGAAGACCGGTGTCCAATACTCCGCCGTATACCCTGTTTCCTCCTTCAGCTCTCGTTGCGCTGCCACGAGCGGGGCTTCGGCACCATCGATGACTCCGCCGGGCAACTCCAGACAGAAGATGCCCCCGGCATAACGATATTGCCGAACGACCAAGACCCGCTCCTCATCGTCCAGCGCCACCACATGCACCCAATCCGGCTCCTCCATCACATAATACGGAGAAATCATTTTCCCATTACCTATCTCACACCTGTCCGCACGGAGATGGATCCACTCGTCCCTTATGATAACCTCGTTACTGATCTGCTTCCACGGTTTCATCCCTCACTCGCCATCCGTGAGAATCAGCTTCTGGCGAACCTCTTCAAGCGTCCGCTGAATAACCATATTCTCAGTGCTCGCCATATTGTCCCCCGTCTGCCCCGCCACCAAGACAACGTCGCGGGTATCGAGATCAAAAAACACGAGATGAAACAGAACGAACCGAGGCCAAATATCCCAGATTGAGTGATATAGCACAAAGCACCCCAGCTTATTGGAATCGATCAGCTCGTCGGTAATGATCCCTGAACGCACCTGGGCGATCGACAGGCTAACGGTTTCAAAATCCAAAGCCTCCCGATCCTCATCGGCAGCAGCAAGGACGATCCCCTCCTCAGCAAGAAAGCTTTCAATGCCGCTCAGCTTCAACGCGAAGTTCACGTTCTGCGGGGCAGCTCCACCAGTGGCCCTCATGACATCGGCGGCATTCAACGTCCCCTGCATGATTCCGATCACCTCCCGATCTCTGTTCAAGAGAGGGCTCCCGCTGTTACCCGGCTGGGTTTCAACCGTTACCTGAACGTAATCGGGATCCCCTTTCAACCCAACGGATGCGCTGACGAGACCTTGATTCAAGCGAGGCTGACGACCCAGAACATCTGATAAAGGAAAACCAATCGTAAAAACTTCCATGCCCATCCGGTAGACCGAATCGCGGGCAAGCACGAGCGGGACGACAGGCAGGCTTCCCTCCCCGACCTTCAGCAAAGCAAGATCCGCATCCTCATCCTTCTTGACGACACTCGCCTCCATTCGCGTGCCATCAAGCCAAAGGGTCGCTTCGGAAGTCTTCTCAAAAATATGCGCTGAGGAAAGGAAATATCCCGACTCACTCAGAGCGAAGGCCGTCCCCTGGTTCCCCAGCAAAGGAGAATCCTCTGACAGCTGCGTCACCTGAAAGCCGATTCTCTGGAGTCCCTCCGCTACTTTTGGAAAGACATTGCGTGGGTCCTTGTCGGGTTTTAGCTCAACCAAATAGACCTCTCTGGAGTAGTCCGCCATCTCTTCTGTTCGATCAATCGCGATCTGCGGCGAGGCACATCCCGATATAATCAAGGCCGCTAAAGCAGCCCCTCCAAAAGCCCGGCAAGTAAGCATGTTCATACCGCTGAACGATGCTTCTTGAAATCGCTAATAGGAAGCCAAAACAAGCCACCCATCCAGAAGAGGGCGAGCCTGAGGACCTGCGACCTGCCTTTTCCCAAAGAGACGGAACCTACCGTACTTAAGATTATCCCACATCGCCTAAAGGCGATGTGGCCGGGCGAGGCACAACACCCAAGAGCGCTTGAGCATGCTGACGCGCAATGGGCGATGTGCGATCGCCGAGCATGCGCGCAAGCTCTTCGAGGCGATCGTCAATCGAGTCGTGCACGGGAAGGATCTTAACCGAGCTCGCATCCTCGGTCTGGGCCTTTCGGACAACAAAGTGGCTCTTCGCCGTACACGCCACCTGAGGCAGGTGCGTGACACAAAAGATCTGGTGCGCCTCTCCGAGCTTGCCGAGCTCGGTGCCGACAGCACGCGCAATCTCGCCACCAACATTGGCATCCACCTCATCAAAAACCAGCACCGGCGTCGCATCGACTTGAGCGAGAACGGCCTTCAAGGCCAGCATGACCCGCGCGAGTTCGCCGCTGGATGCGATTTTGTTGAGGGGCAGAAAATCCTGACCCGCGTTCGGGGCAAAGCGAAAAGACGCGCCGCAATTGCCGTATTCTCGCAATTCCGGTTCCCGTTCGATCTCGATACTGAACCGTGCCTTGGCAAAGCCCAAGTGGCCGAGCAGCGCCACACTCGCCTTGGCCAGCTCCTTCGAGGCGCGCAATCGTGCCTTGCGAATGGTTTCCGCCCTCACCTCCAGCTTTGCCTTGAGGCCCTCCGCCTGAACTGTCATTCGTTGCACGGTGCCTTCGATGTCCCCCTGCCGGTTCAGCCTGTCGGCGAGCTGTCCACGCTTCTCGAGAATTCGCGGCACATCTCCACCATACTTGCGCTTCAGCTGGAGCCAACTCTCCATCCGCTCTTCGATCGACGCCGCTGTTTCAGCATCGATATCCGCATCGTCCGCGACCGATTGAAACTCGGTGCTTAAATCCTCAGCCTCAATGATAATTGATTCCAACCGATCGGATAATTCCTGAATAGCGGGATCGATAGCGGAGGCTTCACGGGCGGCGACGAGGGCGGCTCTCAGCTGAGCGCTGATCCCTTCGTCCGAACCCAGAACGTTGGCCACCGCAACCGCTGACTCTATCAATTCCTGGGCTCCTATCAGCCTCGCGTGGTCCCGCTCAAGTTCCTGCACCCCTTCCTCGGAGAGGCTCGCCTCGTCAATGGCGGCAATCTGCGTCTGGAGAAACTCCCGCTCGTCGGCGCTCAACTGCTCGGCTGAACGCAGGATTTCGATCTCCCGCAGGACCGAGCGCCACTCAAGGAAGTCCTTTGAATACAGCCTGAGGTCAGCCTCATTGTTGGCAAACCGATCCAGGAGCGCCAGTTGCCAACGCTCCGAGAAAAGCTTCTGCGGTTCTCCGGGACCATGGAAATCAATCCAGTGGGTTCCCAGTTCCTGAAGGCGTCCAAGGGTGGTAAGAGCCCCGTTGACATGAACGCGCCCGGCCTTCGAGCGGGAGACCACCCGCCGCAACACGAGCGTGCCGCCTTCGCACGGGGGAAGTTCGATCTCCGCCAGCGCAGCATTCACTTCCGCGGGCTCGGCGAATTCAATGACCGCCTCGACGGTGCAGTTCTCTTCCCCCTGCCGGATAATCGTTTTCTCAGCTCTCGCTCCCGAAAGCAGAGCCAGAGCGCCCAGCAGAATGCTCTTCCCAGCACCGGTTTCGCCGGTCACCGCGATGAAGCCAGGTCCAAACTCCATTTCGATGGAGTCCATCAAGGCCAGGTTCTGAATCCGCAGGAACTGAAGCATGCAGAGGCCTAAAAAGGACTATTCCTGCGAAACGCGCAAGCGGACACAATCGCGCGAAGTAAACTGCTTCTTCGCAAACTTCCGCAGTTGCGCGGTGGTAACAGCGTCCACCCGGGCATTGTAATCCAGCCAATCATTGATGGGGCGATCGTAAAGAGCGTTGATCGATGCCTGTGCCGCACGCGCACCGATGCCCTGCAACCGCATACTCTTGCGCGATTTCAAGTGAGAAACAGCCCGATCGCGCTCGGCGTCTGTAAGACCGTTCCCGGAAATCCGTTTGGCTTCCGCTTCGAGTTCTTCGAGAAGCTTGGCCGCCGTATCCGGATGCGTGCCTCCATAAAAGAAGAAGAGCCCTTCATCGACCCCAACGACCCGGCTCGCTCCAACAAAGTAGGCCAGCCCCTGGTTCTCGCGCACCCGCATGAACAACTCGCCCGACATGTCGCTGACAATCTCGTTCAGGATCTCGCCCATAACGAAGGCGGGATCGCACACCCCAACATCGGGAAATCCAAGGAAAAGGACAGCCTGCTCCCTCGGAAGCTGCTCGATAATCAAATCTCGTTTCCCAACAGGCACACGCTTTGGATTTCGCCGGACAAACATCCAATCAGGCAAGGCATTCGCGATCACCTCGAGCTGCGGAAGAATCTCATCGGGTTCAAAATCTCCGCAGACAGAGAACACCGCATTCCGCGAGACAATCATCTGTCGGTAGGCGTCGCGAACCTGCAAGGCACTCAGCGCAGCAACCGTCTCCACCTTCCCCATTGGATCACAGGCCAAGGGGTGACTCCCGAAGAAGTGCCGGCGCAGGGCCTTCTGCCCGAACTCAACGATTTCATCGTCCTCTTCCTGGATGAGGGAAACCTGTGCATCGCGTTCCCGCTGGACCGTGCCTTCGTCAAATTTCGGTGCCAGCAATGCCTGTTCGAGCAGATCCAGAGCGAGCGCTTCATCGCCCTTCATCACATCCAGGCTCAAGCCAAAGCTATTATTGCCAGCGAATTCGCAAAAGCTGCCCCCGGCGGATTCAACCGCTTCAGAAACTTCTTCAGCCGTTCGCTTCTCCGTGTCCCGCGTCAGCAGCGTCGCGAGCAGCCCTGTGACGCCAAAATTCTCCGGCTCTTCATAGACCGGTCCGCCGAGAGCTGAAAAACGGAGGTTGATTTTGGGCAAACGTGTATCCCGCTGAAAGAGAATGCGGGCTCCATTTGAAAGCTCCCGGCACTCGAACCGGGCGGCATCCGATCGGGCTTCGGCAGGGCGCTGGCGGATCGGTTTCTTCGCATCCTTCGGATTGAGAGCGACCGTAGTCAGCTGCTCCTCTCGAAGATACTGCGTGCCGACACGCGCCACATCCTCCGGCGTGAGGGCTTCCAAACGGCGAAATACCTGGCGGATGTAATCGAGGTCGCCGATCACCATCTCCGCCCGGCCCATTCGTGCGGCCTGACCGGCCATGGTCTGGCGGCTGTTGATCTCGCGGGAAAGGGCCTGGCATTTCGCCTTATCGAGTTCGCGCTCGCCAAAGCCATTTTCCAACGCGTTCTGAATGACCTCAGAAACGGCATCTTCCACCGCCTCCTGGTGGCCCTTGTCGGCCACATACGAAATCCAGAGCAGCCCGCTGGAACCGGGATTCCAAGCGGACGCATCGATGTAATGCACCAGTTGCTGTTCCTCCCGCAGCTGCTTCCACAAACGGGCACTTCGACCCCCACCGAGAAGCGCTGCCAACATGTCGATGGCCGGGGCATCGGGATGCGTCAGCGAGGGAATATGGTAGGCGAGACCACCCCGGCACACATGGACCTCTCCCTCAAAGGTGCAGACGCGGCGGCTGAGCTGCGGGGGTTCCGTCGCCAGGGGTGCATCGTCCAGACACCGCGGGCCCCACGCGCCAAAAACCTTCTCCACTACAGGAACAAGCGTCTCGGTCTCCACCGCACCCACAACGACAAGGCCCATATTGTTGGTGACATAGCGCCGCTGATAATATTTGCGGAGGTCATCGGGGGCCACCGACTCAAACAACGACCGCTGCCCGATAATCGGATGGCGATAAGGGTGGCGGCGGAAGGCGGTACTGAAAAGAGCCTGCGACACCCGCCGGTCGGGATCATCCATCCCCATATCAATCTCGCGGAGAATGACCGCTCGCTCCGACTCGATGTCCTGCGTCAGCAATTTTGCCCGGAAGGCCATCTCTTCGAGGATTTTCAATCCGCGCTCGAGCCCATCAGCCGGGAGGTCGATGTAATAGACCGTTCGATCAAACGTCGTGTAGGCATTGATCGATCCACCCGCGGCCTGCACCTCGCAGGCGATTTCTCCCGCCGCAAAGGTATCCGTTGCCTTGAACACCAAGTGCTCAAGGTAGTGCGAAAGTCCCGAGCCAAGAAAATGGCCTTCATGAATACTACCGGACTTCACCCAGAGCTGCAGCGAGAGCAGATCGGCAGAAAAGTCTTCACGGTTCACGAGTGTGAGCCCGTTGGCCATAATTTGGCGGTTGGGGAGGTCGGAGGGAAGTCGGTTCAGTAGCTGGGTCGCCATACTTTAAGGAAAGGGATAAGAGGAAATGCGCTGAATCAGGGACAGTTAGCCGTCGGCAGCGCGCTTTGCCTCGCGGAGGATTCGCTTGCGTTTGCGCTCACGGGCACGACGGTCCGCCGTACTGAGAAAGGGGTACTCGAAGGCCGTGGCAAAATCGTAGATATCTTTGAAATCATCAATCGTGTCGGACTCGTTTTTTGCGAGGATTCCGTAGTCGACCAACGTAAAGACGATGTGCCCGAAGTCCTCCGTCGAATGGATACCCCAGGTCTCCAGGAGCGTCTTCGCCATCGGCCCATACTGCTCAAGGAGCCATTTCCTCAAGCCTTCAGCCAGCTCCTGGCCTGTAATGTGACGGACGTTACGCATCGCCCGGGCGGTCTTCATCGCCCGTATGGTCGCATCCAACCCTTCACGCAGGAGGTAATAGGCACCACTGTCGTAGCGCGTATCCTCCTGCACGATCAGGCGGACGACTTCCTGGAAATTCTTTGGCATTACATCTGTTTGCGGCGCGGACGCACCAACTTATTCCCGATTGCGGGTCGGCGATCCTTCTGCGGACACGTTCAGGCGCGTTTCCGATCTTGCGCCAAATCGAGCAGAGCACGCTTCAGCAAGAGGGCCCAGCTGATCAAGTGCGGTGTTGGCTGCCATGGTGGTTATCATTCACCCAACCTCTGGAAAAAGCGGACGCATATCAAGAACAGCCTGAGTCCCCTCACGAACCCTCACCCGCCAGTTGGCCCAAAACACGAATAACGGCCTGCGGATCAGCCTTTCCCTTCATCGCTTTGAGAACCGGACCCATGTAAGCGTTGATAGCCTTCTCGTTACCGGCCCGATATTGTTCGGCTGGAACCCTGTTTGCTGCCATGACCTCACGACATAGCGCTTCCAGCTCGCCCTCGTCCGCTGCCTCGTGCTTGAGTCCGAGTTCCTCGACGAGTGCACCCGGAGCGTCGCCGCTCTCAAAGCACTTCACGAAAACAACCTTGGCATTCTGCTTTGTCACCACGCCCTCATCGACCAGTCGTACCAGCTCGGCAACGTGCACGGGCTTCATCTTCACCTCACCGATGGGAAGCAGCCCATCCCCCTCCCCAGCCGCGCGCTCCCGCTGAAACTCATTGGCCACGTAGTTGGCAATCGACTTCGGATTCGCTGGGTAAGCCTCCAGGGCTGCCTCGAAGAAATGGGCCAACTCGTAGTCAAAGCACAGAACCGAAGTGAGCGTATAGGGTAAATCGAGCACGTCCTGATACCGCCGTTGCTTGTCGAAAACCCGCTCCGGCAGGACCGCCTTCAACCGCTCCACCTCCTCCTGCGGGAAGCGCACGGGCAGAAGATCCGGATCCGGAAAATAGCGGTAATCGTGCGCCTCCTCCTTGCTCCGCATCGAATGGGTCACCCCGGTATCGGCATCCCAGCGGCGCGTCTCTTGAGGCACCGTCCCCCCCCGCTCGTAAACCCGGGTCTGCCGCCGGATTTCGTAGGCAATGGCGTTACGCACTCCGGTTATGCTGTTCAAATTCTTCATCTCCGTCCGCGGATTCAGAATCTGCGAACCAACCGGGCGCACGCTGACATTGGCATCACAGCGCATTTGGCCCTTCTCCATGTCACAGGATGAGATACCCGCTGCCGTGAGCAGCATCCGCAGCGCCTGCAAGAGGGCCACCGCCTCCTCGGGCGAACACAAGGCAGGCTCGGTCACTATTTCCAGAAGCGGTGTTCCCGCACGGTTGAAGTCCACCAGGGAATCGCCTTCGGCATGGGTCAATTTCCCCACATCTTCCTCCAGGTGTGCCCGTGTCAGAGCGACCCGTCGGTGCTCACCCATGATGTTTCGGGAGGGTCCCGGCAGCTCGATCTCGATGCTCCCCCCGACACAGATGGGCTGAGCGAACTGGGTTATCTGGTAGTTCTTCGCGCTGTCCGGATAAAAGTAATTTTTCCGATCCCAGCGACACACCTCGGGAATGACAGAATCAAAAACAAGTCCCGCCCGGATGGACTGGCGCACCGCTTCTTCATTGATTACGGGCAACGCTCCCGGCAAACCCATCACCACCGGATCCGTCAAGGTATTCGGAGGTTCCCCAAAGCCCTGCGCAACGCCCGCAAACACTTTACTCTTCGTGGCGAGTTGCACGTGCACCTCCAGTCCAATGACGGCTTCAAATTCCATTCGTTCAGCCAAGTCCACACACCCGCGCCGCTCAATCTCAAACTCGACGGGTCGGAACCATAAAAGCCGAGCCGCTCCCCTCAAAGGCACGGCACCCCCTTCCCGAGATCACACACCCGGCCTGCGCAGCGCGATCTCGATCGCGAGCGCCGCCTCCAGCGCCGCCTCCGGACTGTCCCCCAGAACACAGAAATGCCCCATTTTTCGTCCTGGCGAAGCCGTGGTCTTGCCGTAGAGATGAAGCTTGGATCGCGGATGGCGCAGGACAACTGACCAATCCGGCTCACCCTCGGCCCAGAGGTCACCGAGAAGATTCACCATCGCGACCGGTGC